>DASQXF010000331.1:0-5752 GCA_035639895.1 Xanthobacteraceae bacterium | reverse complement strand
CGGGCGCGACGCCGGCCCATTGATCGGTCGTGATATTGCGCACGCAATTGCCGCTGGTCTGCATGCCGTGCAGCCCGGCGCGTGCAAGATCGGCCATCGCGTCGGGCAATTCTTCGAGCTTGATCCAGTTGAACTGGATGTTCTGCCGCGTGGTGAAATGCCCGTAGCCGCGATCGTAACGCCGCGCCACATGCGCGAGCACGCGCATGTGGTCGGAGGAGAGCGTGCCGTAGGGAATGGCGATACGCAGCATGTAGGCGTGCAGCTGCAGATAGACGCCGTTCATCAAGCGCAACGGTTTGAATTCCTCTTCCGTCAGTTCGCCCGACAAGCGTCGCGCGACCTGGTCGCGGAATTCGCGCACGCGCTCATCCACGAGCGTGCGGTCGAACTCGTCATAGATGTACATGTGTCCTCAACTTTCGCCGGGAAGCGCGACGGTGGGTCCGTTGAAGCGAATCCGTTCGCGCAGATTTCCGGGCAGCACCTGCTGCTGCGCCGTGAGCTCGACCGGCGCGACATAGGCATCGACGGCGCGGAGCTTGTCGGAGAGAGCAGCGGTGAGCAGCTCGATTGCGGCGGGCGTCGTCGTCACCACCGCGGCCGCGGCGAGATCCTCGGTCCAGCTGCCGTCGGCCGAGTGATAGACGACCGCGCCATCGCCAAGCCGGTTGGCGGTAACGACGACCGGACCGGTAATCTTGAGCTTCTGCTGCAGTGGTGAGGTCATGCGGCCTCCCGCGCGATCAATTTCTCGAGATGCCCGGCGCGCCAAGGGATCGAACGCGCGACCACTTCGCCGATGACGAGAATGGCCGGGCCCTCGCCCACTTCGCTCGCCAAGGCGGAAAGCCCGTCGAGGCGGCCGACGGCCGCTTGCGAGTCCGGTCGCGTCCCACGGGCAAGGACCGCGGCCGGAGTTTCTCTGTCGCGGCCGGCCGCGATCAAGCCGTCGCGCACGGCGGCCGCAGACGCCAGTCCCATATAGACGACGACAGTCATCTGCCGGTCGGCGAGGTCGGACCAATCGATTGCGGCCGCCTCTTCCGCCCGCTGCGCGGTGATGAAGGCAAGCTTGCCCGCCTCGTTGCGGAAAGTCAGCGGAAGGCCCGCTTCGGCGGCGCAGCCGAGCGCTGCGGTTACTCCGGGAACGACGACGACCGGTACGCCGGCCGCGCGCAAATATTCCAGCTCTTCGCCCCCACGCCCGAAGATGAAGGGATCGCCGCCCTTGAGCCGCACCACGCGGCGCCCGGCGCGCGCGGCAGTGACGAGGCGCCGGTTGATCTCGTCCTGTCCGATGCCTGCCTCGCCGCGCCGCTTGCCGACGAACACCTGCTCGGCGCCGCGGCGCGCGCGATCGAGCACGGCCGGCGTCACCAACTCGTCGTAGAACACGACATCCGCGTCGGCGAGCGCATGGAGCGCGCGCAAGGTCAAAAGATCGGGGTCGCCCGGGCCGGCGCCGACGAGAAACACCGTTTCCGCTTTGCCGGCGGTGCTTTCGTGAGCGCCATCGTCGTCGATGGCGGCGACGAGCCGCGCCTCCGCCTCGTTGGAACGCCCGGCGAGCACTGCCTCGGCAACCGGACCGGCGATGATGTTTTCCCAGAAACGGCGCGCCGACAGCGCGCGCGGGACCGTCGCGAAGCGGCGGCGGTGGCGGCCGATCAATTGGGCAAGCTCGCCGATCCGCGTGGGCAGCAAGGCCTCGATCAACTCGCGCAGACGCCGCGCCAGGACCGGCGAGGCTCCGCCGGTGCCGATCGCGACAACCACCTCGCCGCGATCGACGACGGCAGGAAAAATGAATGTCGACAGCTCGGGTCGGTCGACGACATTGACGGGGATGCGACGGCGGCGAGCGACGGCGGCGATTTGCGGGTCGAGCGCATCACCGGCCGCGGAAACGACGGCGACGGCGTCGGCCCAATCGGCTTTGAGCGGATCACCAAAGCTGATTTCGAGCCGGCCCCGTCCCGGCAGGGTCAGCATCTCTTCCGCCACGTCAACATCGCGGGAGAACCAGCGCACATGCGCTCCGGCGGCGCGCAGCAGCCGCAACTTGCCGCGCGCGGGCTCGCCCGAGCCGACGAGAATGACCACCCCTGCGCAGGCATCGAGAAACACCGGAAGGAAACGCATCGCAGGCCAGCTCCGTGAAAAGTTGACTAGTATTATTTTCCATATAATAGTCGAAACGCATGCAAAAAGAGAAAAATTTTGTGACAAATCGGCCTGACGAAATGGAAAATTCTGCCGCGCCAGGAGAGCTTCAAAGAACGCGCGTGTCGCGTGCCGGCAGACGCAGTCTAACGGCCACCGCCGTCTGACACACAGGAGCAAATCATGTCGGCCATCGAAACGGTGTCGGCGCGGACATCTTGGAGCGCGAGCGAAACGGAGCCCTGGATCAGCGAGGACTGGCTGTCTGTCGTCATCGGTCTTGTTATCTTTGTGCTGGCGCTCGCGGTGCTCGCCAATGTCGATTTGATCGGCTGGGTCGTCACGACATCGGTGTGGAGCGATCTCGGCCAGGCGCTGGGAACCGCGTCGAAGACTTACGCTGGCCTCGGCGGGATCGGCGCCTTGCTCGCCACCTATGCGGCGCTGCTCGCCGTGCTAAGCGCGGCGGCCGTCGCGTTGAACGCCGACGTGAAAAAATTCGCGCTCGCCTTCATGGCGGTGTTCTGGATCGCCTATGCCAGCTGGGTCGTCGGCAGCTACGCCAATTTCGCCGCGGTCACGCCGGCCGAACTGCAAAAGTTCGGCATCGGCTGGTCGCTGCGCTTGACCAACGAAGGCGGCTTCATCTTTGCGCTGATCGCGGGACTGATCATCGCCAATGTCTTTCCGCGCTTCGCCGAGACCATCAAGGAAGCGGTCAGGCCGGAGCTCTACATCAAGATCGCGATCGTGATCCTCGGCGGCTTCTTCGCCGTGACCGCCGCTGGCAAGCTCAATCTCGCGACCTCGCTGCTGTTGCGCGGCGCCGCCGCAATCATCGAGGCTTATCTCATCTACTGGGCCGTGGTCTATTTCGTCGCCCGCAAGTGGTTCGGCTTCAATCGCGAATGGGCGGCGCCGCTGGCGTCGGGCATCTCGATCTGCGGCGTATCGGCGGCGATTGCCACCGGCGGCGCGATCCGTGCGCGGCCGGTCGTACCGGTGCTGGTCTCCTCGCTGGTCGTCGTCTTCGCGGTGGTCGAGGTATTGATCCTGCCGTTCCTGGCACAGACTTTTCTGTGGCAGGAGCCGCTCGTCGCGGCCGCCTGGATCGGACTCGCCATCAAAACCGACGGTGCGGCGGTTGCCGGCGGCGGCATTACCGAATCCTTGATACTGGCGAAGTCGGCGGCCGAGGGCGTGAACTACCAGCCGGGCTGGATCCTCGGCACCACCGCCACGGTGAAAGTGTTCATCGACATTTTCATCGGCATCTGGGCCTTCGTGCTCGGCTATATCTGGACCAATCATATCAACGTGACGTCGGACAAGGCGAGGATCGCGGAAATCTGGCAGCGCTTTCCGAAGTTCATCCTTGGCTTCGTCGTGACCTTCCTGATCGGCCTATACCTTGCGCTCGCAACTCCAGCGGATATCGCCGCGAAAGTGCCCACCGCAATCGGCGAAGCCAACACGTTCCGCGTTATTTTCTTCATCCTGACGTTCTCCTCGATCGGCGTCCTGTCCAACTTCAAGAAGCTGTGGCAGGAGGGCATCGGCAAGCTTGCCGCCGTTTACGTCATCAGCCTGTTCGGCTTCGTCATTTGGATCGGCCTGCTGATTTCCTGGTTGTTCTTTGCCGGCATCAAACCGCCGTTAGCCGGCTGATCCTTTGCAGGAGCATACCCATGTCACAAACCGACATCCGCAGCGAACTTGAACGGGCTGCGCCAGAGCCGCTGTTGCCGGTGGAGAAGAAGCTCATCGGCTTTAGCTTAGGCACCGGGCTCGTGCTTCTTGTCGTGCTCGCGCTGCTCAACTATCTCGTCCCAGCGACCTTTTGAGGCACGCGCGGACTGCGTATGCGCCGAGCGGCGCCGCAGGCGTGCGCACTGGCCACGTGTCGCGCCCTCACTCTGCCTTGGCCCCGACCGCGCGCACGAGCTTGCCGAGGCGCTCAGTTTCGGAGGCGATGAACGCCGCGAATTCCGCGGGCGTAGTGGTGCGCGTTTCGGCGCCTTGATCGGTCATCTGCTTGACGATCTGCGGATCCCGCAGCGCCTGCACGAATGCGGCATTGAGCTTAGCAATGACAAGATCCTTTGTGTCCGCCGGAGCAACGAGTCCGAACCAGGCGTCGAGCGCCACTCCGGCAAAGCCCACCTCTGTCATCGTCGGTGCATCGGGCAGCACCGGCAGACGGTTCGGTGACGTCACCGCAAGGGCGCGCACCTTGCCCGCCTGCAGAACCGGCAGCAGCGAGGAATAAGAAACGAAGAAGAAGTCGACCCGCCCGGCGGCAAGATCGGTGGCGGCGGGAGCAGCGCCGCGGTAGGGAATGTGCACCATGTTCGCTCCGGTCCTGAGCTTCAACATCTCGCCGAGCAAATGCCCGCCGGAGCCGGTGCCTTGGGAGGCAAAGCTCAAACCGCCGGGCTTCGCTTTGGCAAGCGCGATCAGGTCGGTGACCGACTTCGCGGGGCTTTCGAACGGGACCGCGAGCAATTGCGGAAAGCTCCACATCAGCGTGATCGGCCGGAAATCCTTGATCGGATCGTAGGGCAGCGTCGCGTAGAGCGCGGCGTTGACGGCATGGGTGGCCGCATTCGCCTGCAGCAGCGTGTGCCCCTCGGCCGGCGCCTGCTTGACCACCGCCGCGGCAATGATGCCGCTGCCGCCCGGGCGCGACTCGACGACGAGCGTCTGGCCGGTGGTCTCGGCGACCTTCTTGTTGACGATGCGCTGTAGCGTGTCGGAGCTTGCACCCGGCGTAAACGGAATAACGACAGTGATCGGCCGTGACGAGAGCAGCTCCGCGGCAGCCTCTGGCATCGTCGGGCCGTTCGCTGCCAACGCCGCCAGCAAGAGGACGGATGGTCGCAACATTTGCGCCTCCCGATGGGGAACGGAGCGCGGCAAGGTTCGCCGGACGTGATCAGCGTGTCCGCGATGGCGCAGGCAGCCTCAATGGATCGCGAAGCTTGACGATCTGCTTGACCTCGTCTGCATCGATGATTTCGAGCGCCGTCAAACCACCGGGCCCCTCCTCGGCGTAAATTTCTCGCGGCTTGTGGATCAAATGATCCAAACCCTCGAGCGCCACCTCGACGATGTCGTCGTTGGGATCGTAGGCGATGCCGAGCAGAGCTAGCCAGTTGGCTTCGACCTGATCCCCGAGGCGCAGCGAGGCAATCTCGATTTCAGCTTGCTTGCCTTCGAGCGTTGTCGATAGGCGATCGAAGAAAGTACGCCACTGTGCTTTGTCGAGCTTACGGGTGGTCATGGCAAATCTCCCGGTTCGCTA
Organism: Xanthobacteraceae bacterium; assembly: GCA_035639895.1. Taxonomy (GTDB): domain Bacteria; phylum Pseudomonadota; class Alphaproteobacteria; order Rhizobiales; family Xanthobacteraceae; genus VAZQ01. The sequence goes on along the minus strand of DASQXF010000331.1, from coordinate 282 downwards.
CCTGAGAAATGCTTCCCTGCTCGGCCGCGAACTAGCCGCGGCTCGATGAAGCCTAAGTCTCGGAATCGTCAAAGTTTCGACGTTTCCGGCGCGGCGAGCCGATTCGCGTCAGAAGCGTCCAACTCGGCGGATCGCTCGCGGGAAAGCTTTCCTCCAGACTTTCGTCGAGCTTGCTTTCGGAGATTGCAACGGCCGGCACTTGCGGCTGGCGCTTGCGCCGCCTGTTCGCCGAGTCCTGCCGTGCAGTGGACCGAGGTGTCATATCAGCGGCCGCGCTCCTTG
>DASQXF010000330.1:0-2120 GCA_035639895.1 Xanthobacteraceae bacterium | reverse complement strand
CTACACCCTGCTCGTGTGTTCGAGCGCCTACGTGGTCAATCCCAGCCTCTACGCCCAGGCGACCTACGATCCGTACAAGGACTTTGTGCCGGTGATGGTCATTGGGGCATCACCCAATGCGTTCGTGGTTCCGGCGCAGTCGGACATCAAAGCTATGCCCGAGCTGATCGCCAAGGCGAAGGCTAGTCCGGGCAAGCTCAATTGGACGAGCCCGGGCGCCGGGACGACGCCCTATCTCGCCGGTGAAGTCCTCAAGCTGCGCACCGGGATCAACATATTGCACATTCCGTTCGCCGGCGCCGGTCCGGCGACCACCGCCGTGCTCGCCGGCCAGGTCGACCTCTACACGGCGAACATCGGATCGTTGATGGCGCTCATCGACGCCGGCAAAGTGCGCCCCATTGCGGTGACCTCAAGGGCGCGTTGGCCCGACCTTCCAAACGTGCCGTCGCTCGAGGAGCTCGGAATAAAGGACGCCGTCTCCGACACCTTCCAGGGTATCTATGCGCCGACCGGAACCCCGCAGCCGGTCATCGATCGGCTGGCAAAGGAACTCACCTCGATCCTCAACCGGTCCGATATTCGCGAGAAGTTCGTGAAAGCGGGTCTACCCGTCGTCGCCGAGGGGCCGGAGGTTTTTCGCGCACGCATCGCGCGCGAAGTGCCGATGTACAAGGACATCATCGACAAGGCGGGCCTGAGGATCCAATAGCCGGAGCGCATTGGTGTTGTCCCGAATGAAAGCGATCGGCCCATCTGAAGCGCGAACCATGCCGATATGATCCGGGCTGCGATCATCGGACTGGGGCGCTGGGGACGCTCGCTGGTCGCATCGGTGCAGGGTAAGAGCGCGCAGCTGCGCTTCGTGTGCGCCCATACGCGCACGCGCGCCAGCGCGGAAGACTTCTGCCGGCAACATGACGTGCCGCTGGTCGACAGCTACAAACAGATCCTCGCCGACCCGGATGTGGATGCGGTTGTGCTCGCCACGCCGCATAGCCTGCATGAATCGCAAATCATCGCGGCCGCTGCGGCGGGCAAGCACATTCACGTCGAGAAACCCATCACGCTCGACCGCGCCAGCGCCGACCGCGCGGTCGAGGCCGCGCGCAAGGCGGGCGTGGTGCTAGCGGTCGGCTACTGCCGGCGCTTTCATCCCTCGATCGTGGAGGTGCGGCGGCGGCTTGCGGATGGACGGCTCGGCGCCGTCGTCTCCATCGTGGCGCAGCATACCACGAGCACGGCCCAGTTCGTTGCCCCGGACAATTGGCGCGCCGCACCGGAGGAAGCGCCGGGTGGCGCGCTGACCGCCGTCGGCGTGCACGCGCTCGATCACATGATCGAATTCGCCGGCCGGGTGCGCGACGTGCGCTGCGTCACAGGTCGCACCATCCCCGGCCCGTCCGACGACACGACCACGGTCATGCTTCGTTTCGAGGCCGGCGCCACTGGGCTGATTTTCTGCTCGGTTGCGACGCCAACGAATTTTTCCTTTACGCTCCATGGCAGCAAGGGAATGGCGGAGATATCCAAGCCCAACCTGCAGACGCTGCGCTTCGTGCCGACATCGGACCAGCCGCCGACCGGACCGATCATTGCACCGCCTGACGAGATCAGCGAGCATCCAGGATTCGACATGCTCAACGCGGAGCTCACCGCGTTCGCCCGCGCAATCGGCGAGCGCACGCCCTACCCAGTCCCATTCGACGAGGTGCTGCACGGTATGGCGGTGTTCGACGCCATCGTGGAAGCAGCTCGCTCGAACGAGATCGTTGCAGTGGCAGGATGAGAACTCTCAATGCGTCATTGCCGGGTTTAACACCGCAAGTCGGGTTTACCCGACTTGCGGCGCATAATACTGCGCAACTTCGGGCAAGCCCGAGTTGCGGTGCAATCCATCTTTTTTCGAAGAAGGATGGATGCGCGGGTCATCATCGCGTTCACGCGCGTCTTCGACGCGCTTCTGCCCGCGCATGACCGCAAGAAGATCATTGGGGAGTGCCCATGGAAAAGCTGATCATCACGGTCGCCTGCGACTCGCGCACGTCGTATCCGCACAACCATCTCTGTCCCCCGCAGGAGGACATCCGCGGCGTCGCCCAGCAATACATCGACGCCGT
>DASQXF010000329.1:0-12787 GCA_035639895.1 Xanthobacteraceae bacterium | reverse complement strand
AAGGGCTCGCGCGGCGGCATCTCCTGCTTCATCGTGGACATGGACGCACCGGGAGTGAAGCTCGGGGCGTGCTACGAAACCATGATGGGCGACAGGCCCTGGGAGATCGTGCTCGAGAACGTGCGCGTGCCCGCGAGCCAGCGCGTCGGCGCGGAAGGCGAAGGGATGCGGTACGGCCAACAGTGGCTCAATATCGGCCGCCTCAAGCACGGTGCGCATGCGCTGGGCGTAGCCGAGCGCTGCCTGGAAATGGCGAGCTCATATGCGAAACAGCGTTCGACCTTCGGCCGCCCGCTGGCCGAACGTCAGGCGGTTCAGTGGATGCTCGCCGACATGTTCATCGAATTGCAAGCCGCGCGACTGCTCGTTTACAAGACCGCGACGCGACTCGATCAAGGCGACGAGGCGCGCGAGGACTCCTACGTGGCCAAATATTACGCTGACGAAATGGCGTTCAAGGCCGCCGATGCGTGCATGCAGATCCACGGCGGCATCGCGCTCACCACCGATCTGCCGATTGAGAAGATCTGGCGCCAGCAGCGCAGCTTCCGCATTACCGAAGGCGCGAGTGAGGTGATGAAGATGGTCATCGCCCGCCACGTGCTCAAGAGCTACGGTTGAAGGACCTCATTGAGCAACACTCGGCACAGACGTTCATGAGTCCAGCATTGTTTTGTTCGTCATGCCCGGCCTTGTGCCGGGCATCCACGTCTTTCGTGCCGCAAGCAAGACGTGGATGGCCGGGACGTAAGCGCGTTCACGCGCGTCTTCTGACGCGCTATGCCCGGCCATGACGAGCGAGCGTTACCGGTACCGGCTCGGGGTTGATGTGGGCGGAACCCACACCGATTTGGTTCTGCTCGATACGACAACGGGCGAGCTTTCGGTCGAGAAGGTCGCGAGCACGCCGAAAAATCCCGCGCTCGGCGTGCTCGAAGGCATCGCCAACTTCATTGCCAAAGGCATCCCGCCGTCGCAGATCGGCTTTTTCGCTCACGGCACCACCATCACCACCAACGCGCTGTTGGAGATGCGCGGCGCCAAAGTCGGGTTACTTATCACGAAGGGCTATCGCGCGGTGCAAGAAGTCCAGAACCAAGCGCGCGACGGCAACCTGTTCGATTATTTTTATGCCAAGCCCGCTCCCATCGCGCCGCAGCACCTCACCAAGGAAATTCCCCAGCGCTGCGACTATGCCGGACGCGTGCTGCGACCGCTCGATAAAGATGCCGTTCGGCGCGCCGCGCGCGAGCTCAGGGATGCCGGCGTCGAGTCGATCGCCGTCTGTTATCTATTCTCGTTCATGAATCCGATGCACGAGCAGGAAACGCGCGCGCTGATCCGCGAGGAATTTCCCGACGTGCACGTCTCGCTGTCGAGCGAGGTGTTACCGCGCATTCGGGAATGGCCGCGCCTCTCGACGACCCTGCTGAATGCCTATCTCGAACCGGTGATCGTCCACTATGTGGATCACCTCAATCGAGGCTTGGACGCGGCGGGCTTGCGCACAGAGCAGCGCTTCCTGATGCAATCGAATGGCGGCGTGATGCCGTTTTCGGCGGCCATTGCGGGCGGCCGCACCGTGCAGACGCTCTTCTCCGGCCCGGCGGCGGGGGCGCAAGCGAGCGCCTATCTCGCGCGCGAGGAGGCGCGGCACGGCCTCGTCACGCTCGACATGGGCGGCACCAGCGCCGACATCGCCTTCATCGAAGGCGGCGCGCCGCTCGAAGTCACGGAAGGCGTGATTGCGCGACGGCAGGTCGACGTGCCCGCACTCGACATGGTGACTATTTCCGCCGGCGGCGGCTCGATTGCTTGGATCGACGGCGGGGGCTTCCTCAATGTCGGCCCGCAGAGCGCCGGCGCCGATCCGGGACCGGCCTGCTACGGACGCGGCGGTCTGCGCCCGACCGTCACCGATGCCGACCTCGTCTGCGGTTACCTCAATCCGGACTATTTCCTCGGCGGCGCACAGAAGCTCGATCCTGCGGCAGCGCGCGCAGCGCTGGAGACGCATGTCGGCGCTCCCTTGAAGATGGACGTGACCGCGGCCGCCGCCGGCATTCAGCGCATCGTCGACATCCGCATGGCGGATGAGGTGCGCGTGTTCGCGGCCAAGCGCGGCGTCGATCTCTCCGCCTTCACCCTGTTGCCGTTCGGCGGTGCCGGCGCGGTGCATGCCGCCGCGGTCGCCGAAGAGCTCGGTATGCGACGGATTCTGGTGCCGCCGCGCCCCGGCGCGTTCTCGGCGCTCGGGCTGCTGTGCACCGATGTGGTGCACGATTATATCCGCTCGGAGCTGCGCACGTTGGCCGAGGTCACCCCCGAGCATGCCGAAGTCGTCTTCCGGCAATTGGAAGATGCGGCCCGCGCGGAGCTCGCCGCCGAGGGCATAAACGTTGCCGACGCGCGCTTCGTGCGCGAGCTCGACCTGCGCTACACCGGGCAAGGTTACGAACTACGCACGCCGCTCGAAGGATTATTCCTCGATCGGCTGACGGCCGCATCGCTGCAGGCGGCGCGCGAGAGGTTCGATGAACGCCACGCCCACATCCACGGCCATGCGGCCAAGGAGCGGCCGGTCGAACTGGTGAGCTATCGCCTGCGCGTGCGCGTGGCGGTCCCCAAATACGAGCCGCGCGAGACATCGCCTTCGCCGGAGAACGCCGGTGCGGTCAAGGGACAACGCACGATATCACTAAACGGAACGAGTATGCAGGCGACGCTCTATGAGCGCGACCACCTGGGTGTAGGCGCGACAGTTGCGGGGCCCGCGATCGTCGAGCAGTTCGACGCCACGACCCTCATTCCGCGGGAGTGGACGGGACAGATCGATGGTCAAGGCAATCTTATCCTGGCGAGGACGTGAACATGGACGCCATCACGGTCCAAATCCTACGCAACAAGGTTGCGAGCCTGGTCGATGAAATGCACTACCACTTCTATCGCTCGGGCTACTCGACCATCATCCGCGAATCGCGCGACTTCAGCTGCGTGATCCTCGACCGCGAGGGGCGCCTGATCGTGGCGCCGCCGATGTTCTTCCACGCGCCGGTCTACCGCCATCTCATCGGCCGCATCCTCAAGGCCTATGGCGGCAGCACGGATGCAATCAAGGACGGCGACGTGTTCGTCTCCAATCATCCCTATGAGGGCGGTCTGCCGCACGTCTCCGATATGGCTTTCGTGGCCCCGGTCTTCGCGGCCGGCGAGATCGTCGCGTTTGCAGGCTCGATCGCGCACAAGGCGGACGTGGGCGGCGCGGTGGCTGGTTCGACCTCGGCCGACGCCACCGAGATGTTCCAGGAAGGACTTCTCGTGCCGCCGATCAAGATCGTGGACGCCGGCATCGCGCAGACGGACCTGGAACGCATCATCCTTTCCAATAGCCGTCAGCCGGCGCTCATGCGCGGGGATATCCAGGCGCAGATCGCAGTGACGCAAATGGGCGCGCAGCGGATCAAGGAGCTGTGCGAACGTTTCGGCGCACCCACGGTTACTGATGCGTTCGCGGCGATCCTCAAGGGCGCCGCCGACGAATTGCGCGCGGCCATTGCCAAATTGCCGGAGGGAGAAGCGTCGGCCGAGGGGTTGCTCGACAGCGACGGCGTCGTGATCGACAAGCCGGTGAAGCTCGCCGTCACCGTCGCGATCAAGGACGGGATCGCCAGCTTCGACTTCTCCGCTAGCGATCCGCAGGCCCGTGGTCCGGTCAATCTGCGACCCTCGATGGTCGAAGCGTGCGTGTTCTACTCGCTGATCGGCTGCCTCGGGCCCAACCTGCATTTCAACGACGGCATGCGCGAGGTGGTGCGGCTCGCATTCGCGCCCCGCACCGTCACCAATGCCGAGCCGCCGGCGCCTGTCTCCAATTACCAGATGGTCAACCTGAAGCTCGTGGACGTCATTCTCGAGGCGCTTGCCCGATTTTATCCTGCGCGCGCCATTGCCAATTCCGGCTCCTCGAGCGCGCTCACCATCGCCTGGGCCAAGGGCCGGCCCGGACAGTCCACCATGCAATACGAGATCATGGGCTCGGCCTATGGCGGCGGCATGGGACACGACGGCGCCTCCGCCACGGCGACGCATCTGAGCAACCTGCACATCACTCCGATCGAAATTCTCGAATCCGAGTTTCCCTGCCGCATCACTCGGTTCGAGCTTGTCCCGGACACCGGCGGCGCCGGCCAATGGCGCGGCGGCTTGAGTCTCCTTCGCGAATACGAGCTTCTGGAAAATGCGACCGTGATTCGCCGCTACGACAAGAGCCGTTTCCCACCTGCCGGCATCGCGGGCGGCGAGCCTGGAAGCGGCGCGCGTTTCGTCATCCGGCTCGACACGGCGCAGGAATACGTGACGCCGTCTTCGGGTCGTTACGAGATGCAGGCCGGCGAGCGCTTCCTGTTGCAAAGCGCGGGCGGCGGCGGCTATGGGGATCCGCGCCGGCGCGATGGCGCTGCGCTTGCCCGCGATATGGCCGACGGATATGTCTCGGCCGAGGGCGCGAAGAAGGACTATGGCGAGTAGCACGCCCTCGCCCGTAACGTCGTCCCCGCGCAAGCGGGGATCCATGATCACCGGCCTCTGGAATATGGGTCCCCGCCTTCGCGGGGACGACAACTGTGCGTGCGGCTTCTCGCCGTGAGCCCGAACGGAAAGCTCAACGGATGGTTTTCTCCAGCTGGCGCGGCGTCGTGGGCATGATCAATCCGACCATGCGGCCGGGCGTGACCGAAGAAGTCATCCGCCTGCTGCCGGAAGGCATCGGGCTCATTCCATTGTTTCTGAATATTCGCCGCGGCACCGAAGACGAGTTCGCGGCGATGATGCCGGCCTACGAGGAGCGCATTGCGCAGCTGGCCGAGTGCGGCTGCGACCTCATTCATCCGCACGGCGCACCGCCGTTCATGGTGCAGGGCCGCAAGCGCGAAGCGGAGATCGTCCGCGCTTGGGAGAAGAAATACAAGACACCGATCATGAGCGTGGCGCAGAACCACGTGAACGCGCTCAAGGCGCTGAAGGCCAAGAGCATCCTGGGCGCCACCTATTTCCCGCCCAAGCTCAATGCCATCTTCGCTACGTATTTCCGTGACGCTGGTTTCACGGTGCGTGGCATGGCGGGCATCGACGTTCCCTTCGACAAGGTGCAGGAGCTCTCGAGCCACCAGGTCTACGCCCACATCAAGCGCAATTTCCTCAACGCGAAAGGCGCCGACGCGATCTACATGCTCGGTTCCGGTTGGCGCACGCTGGATATCATCGAGACGCTCGAGCAGGACTTGCAGGTGCCGGTCGTGCATCCGGTGACGGCACGGGTCTGGGAAATTCAGAAGCGGCTGCGCGTGCGCGAGCCGCGGCATGGTTTCGGCCATCTGCTCGCCGCGCTGCCTTAGCCGGAGTGCGCCCATGTCCGCAAATCGCACGGCACTCCTTCTTCTGATCTCCGGTCTATGTGCCGGTCTGCAGGCGACGCAGCATGCGACCGCACAATCGGTCGAGTCATTCTATAGAGGCCGGACCGTCGCCATGCTGGTGGGCACGGCGCCGGGAGGCATCAACGACATTTCGGCGCGGCTCGTGGCGCGACATCTCTCGCGATTTCTGCCGGGCAACCCGACGATCGTGGTGCAGAACAATCCGGGCGGCGGGGGGCTCGTCACCGCCAACCGCCTCTACGTCAATTCGGATAAAGACGGTTCGGTTCTCGCCAAGCTCGAGCGCGCGGTGCCGCAGCTCGCCATTCAGGGCAATTCGAACGCCCAGTTCGATCCCGCAAAGTTCACCTGGCTCGGCAGTCTGTCGTCCTATGCAAACGACGCCTATCTCATGCTCGTCAACGCCAATCATCCGGCCAAGACCGTTGCCGACCTCAAAACCACGCGGGTGGTGCTGGGCGCCGATAATGCGGCGTCGAGCAACCTGATCTTCGCCGTGATCGCCAAGGAGGTGCTCGGCCTCAACGTGTCGGTTGTACGCGGCTATACCGGCGCGGCGCCACTGTTTCTCGCCATGCAGCGCGGCGAACTCGACGGTCAGATGGTGGGTTTAAGCTCCGTGCGCACGGGCCAGCGCGATCTCTGGACGAAAGGCGCATTCCGGCCGCTCATGGCGTTCGGGCGCGACCGCCGGCATCCGGAGTTTGCGGACATGCCGATTGGCCGGGAGCTGGCCGGCGATACCGACGCGCGCGCGCTGATCGAGTTCGCAGAACTGCCGTTCTTCATGGCGCTGCCGTTCGCCGCGCCGCCCGGTCTTCCCGCCGACCGCACCAAAGCATTACAGACGGCATTCATGGCGATGTGCCGGGACAAGGCCTTCGTCGAGGAGGCCGAGACGCTCGGCATCGACATGAGCCCGATCGACGGCGCGGCGATCCTGACGCTGCTGACGCGCACCGCCGCCACGCCGAGCGACGTGATCGCGCGCTACAACGCGATCGGGGAGAGGAAATAGCGGTATCCTGAACGTGTGTCCCGGGCGCAGCGCAGCATGAGCGTAGCGAATGGTGCGCTGCAGACACCGATCTCGGGTTTACCCGAGATCGGCGCTTAAATGCGCGCAAGTCGGCTAAACCCGACTTGCGTGGACCGTTACGGGCCGTGGCGGTCCCGGATCAGCGATGCACCGCTTCGTTGGCGCTTGCGCTGCATCGCATCCGGGACACGTGTCTCACGCCTGCTCCAGCATGCGGTCCTGCTTGCCGAAGTAATAGCGCGGGAGCACGTCGAGATCGGTGCCAGTGACGCGGATTACCCACGCCCTCTTCGGATGGGCAGTCGAATGGATCACACCAGGGCCATAGGCTTTGGTCTGCCCCGGCCCCAGGCGATATCTGCTCATCGGCTGGAGCACGGCATGCGCTTCGCTCTCGGGGTTGATGCGGCACCATTCGGTCATTTCGGTATGTTCCCGCGCATTGCCGTAGATTGCCCACGATGACCCGTGGCTGTGCGGCTTGCCGATCTTTTGTCCTTCCTGCACGTGCGCAAGCACGTAGAAGTCCGTCTCGGGATCGTGGTGTAGGACGCGCCGGCCCGGCGGCATATCGTCGCTGAAGGTTTCGCTGACGAAGGCGGGATTGGACAGAAGCCGCCCGAGCCGATCCGCGATCTGCTCCAGTGCATCGGACAACGGCGCTGTTTTGAGGATCGCGCGGCTATCCGCGCAGAAGTCACCGAGCGTGTAAGCCATGGGGTTCTCCATCGCCTTTCCTACACCAAGTCTCGCTTTTGCGCATCCGCCGGGCGTGGATACTATGAACCGACGCCGCGGTCATGAGGTGGAGGAGGTCAATGTCGCGCTTTGCAGGTTTAGCCGGCCTCGCGGCCGCAGCGGGAGTGGCGCTCTGGTCGATGCCGAGCACGGCACAAGAGCCCTATCCGTCGCGAACGGTAAAGATCGTGATTCCTTCCCAGCCGGGTTCGACCACCGACACGCTCGCGCGCATCGTGGCGGACCAGCTGAGCCAGAAGTGGGGCAAGGCGGCGATCGTGGAGAACATCCCCGGGGGCGCGATGAACATCGGCGCGCTGAGCGTCGCGCGCGCGGCGCCGGACGGCTATACCTTGATGGTCGCGCCGCCCTCCCCGCTCTCTTTCAATCATCTTCTGTATCGCGATCCCGGCTACGAGCCGGCCAAGTTCGTTCCGATCACGATGCTCGCCAAAATCCCCAATGTCCTGGTCGTTCGCAAAGACCTTCCGGCAACCACGTTGAAGCAGCTCATCGACTACGGCAAAGCCAATCCCGGCAAGCTCTCCTATGCCTCGCAAGGGGTGGGCTCGACCGCGCATCTGTCGGCCGCCCAGCTGGAGGCGCGGGCCGGCATCAAGATGGTGCACGTGCCCTATCGCGGCGCGCAGCCCGCGCTTACCGACGTCGTCGCCGGTCACGTCGACATATTCTTCGATACGCTTGCGACCTCGGTGCCGCTCTATCGCGACAATAAGGTCAAGCTCTTGGGCGTCGCCGATCTCAAACGCGCCCCGGCCGTGCCCGAAATCCCCACCATTTCCGAAGCGGGGCTGCCCGATTTCAGATCGATCACCTGGTTCGGATTGGTCGCGCCACCGGCCACGCCCGCCGCTCTGGCCGAAAAGATCAACCGCGATGTGCTCGAGATTCTCCAGAGCAAGGAGGTCGCGGAGATGCTGCGCAAGATCTCGCTCGAGGCCGGCGCAACGGCGCCTGCCGAGACCACCCGCTTCTTTGCCGAAGAAACCGCGTTGTGGAGCAAAGTGATCAAGGAGGCCGGCATCGAGCCGCAATAACAGCGGGTGTCCCGGATGCTGGACCACGAGTCTCTAGTTTCGTGTCTCAGCCGAAGGTGCACTCCAACACACCGTTCCTGTTTTTCTCCTGTTGTTTACAGACAGACAAGCTTTCGTGCGCAGGTAAACGACAAAATGCTTGACTCCGCGTAACAGAATCTTCCAAAGATTCTTTATTCACCGGAATTGCGCCAGAAGCCGGGCTAGAGCGTGTTCCGATCAAATTGAATCACTCTCTCCTCCGTCATGCCCGCGCTCGTCGCGGGCATCCACGTCTTTTGTGGCCTCAAATGAAGACGTGGATGGCCGGGACAAGCCCGGCCATGACGTCAGACTGCGGTTCGACCTGAACGGAACATGCTCTAACTGCCGCGGGCTTTTTCGTCGCGCATTCACAACGCGTTCTGACGAGGGCCGCTTACCAGGCGACCTGTTATTGCCCCTGTTATCGTCCTGTGATGGTCCTGTTATTGAACGAACGAGCCACAATCAAGATGCTGTAAAGATTGAACAATCGTGCACCGCGCCTGTTGTTTACAGGAAATTGGCTGCCCTCGGATGAGGGAGCCGCCGTTCAGTTCACCAAGCCGACCTCGCGATACGCGGCGAGCGCCCCGGGATGAAGCGTCACGCCGCCGAATTCGAGCGCCTTGGGACCGTGCGACCGAAGCGGCTCAAACAACTCCTGCATGTTGGCGAACAACGCATTGAGCCGGCCGAGCTCGTCACAGCTCGTTGCGATCGCCGCCACCGCCTCGTGCACGATCGCATCAGCCACGCGGCGGTGGGTGACAAGCACGTTGAGCACTGCGATCTGGGGCAGGTCGGCGTCGAGGCCGCGGATCGCGCCGGCGCGCAGCACGGTCCGGCCATAATACGGCACGGCCTTAATCACCGCCTCGAGCTCGCCGGGGCGATACGGCAGCACGCGTAGCGCAACGCGTTGCGCAAGCTCGGTCATGACCGGGTTGGGGATGGGACATTGGAATTGCGCATCGACGTCGCCCGCAGCCAGAGCCTCGGCGCCGGCGGCGAAATCGAGATAGACCGGCGTGAAGTCGGAAAAGCTCATGCCCAACGCGCCGAACAGGCCGTGGGCATGTTGCACCATGCCGCTTGTCCGCAGCCCGACCGCAATGCGCCGCCCACGCAGATCGGAAAACGAGCGGATCGGCGCCTCTGCGCGCACGATAAAGAACAGCGGGCCCGCATTCATGGGCGCCGCCATCGCAAGATCGATCGGGCGCTCGAACGGAGCCTCACCGTTTTTGGCGCGGCCGATCCAGTTCGAGGCCATGAAGCCGAACTCGATCTCGCCGCCGCCAAGCCGATTGGCGTTTTCCGTGCTGGCGGAGTGCGACTCCAGCACCTCGACCGATGCCAATGCGGGGTGCCGTTCGAAGACGGCCTTGAGCGCGCGGCCCTGGCTGTAAAATGTGCCGTCGCGTTCGGAGGTGCCGATGCGGATGGTCATTGATGGAACCGAGGCGCAGATACTCGGTGCCGAAATCGCGGCGGGAATGTCAAGCGGGTCGTAGGCGCAGGCCGCCAAAACGGCTAATGCGGTTTGCGGTAGGGTAAGCGCGTTGCGTGCGCGATGATCTCACCCGCGCGCTTGCCAAATTGCCTGAAATCGACGGGCGCGACCTCGCCGCTTTCCTCAAAAAGGACGGATACATTGTGCTGGAGGTCCGATTTGGACCACCCTTCGTCCCGATCCCTTTCCTTTTCCTTGTGCCTGCTCGCCACGGGAACACCAAATGTTCCCCCGCGCTCCATAATTCCTTAACAAATATTCATTGCGTCAGTTCCCCGACTTAAGCGCGAAACGCATCCCGGTTCCTAATTTACATTCTGGATTCGGTAACCACCGCTGGCCTGGACGAGACCGAAGCATTGGCGAGTTCCGCCGATTCGGCCTCGATCATTTGCGCCAGCATACGCCGCGCCTGCAGCTGCGCGGCGTCCGCGCCGATATCGATGAGGCCGTCGAGCGAGCCGCCGCACCGGTTGGCCTGCACCGCTTCGAGCATGTCCACGTCCTCGAGAAATGTGGCTTTCGATCCCTCGTAGAGCAGCTTCGACATTTCGCTGTCGCCGACGGCAAAGTTGCGCGCAAAGCAGAATAGGTAGTGACTCGAAGTTTCAGTCTCGGGCGTGATCAGGTGGCTCGACCAGATCGATATGCCCTGGCTGCGGTCGCCGGCGGGGGCGCCGGTTCCCGTCTTGGCGCAGCCGACGTCGAGATACACGGTCGACGGCGGAGTCCAGGTCGCGAACTGCCAGCGGTCGACGTTGCCGGTGAAATTGCCCGCTTTGGCAAACAACGGCGGCGGAACGAAATCGATCATCCAGCGCCCGACACGAACTCCGTCCGGCAGCCGCTCCGTCTTGGTCGGGGTCGTCGCTTCGCGCGGATCGCCGGCGAGCGTCTTCTTATGAACGTAAGCGACGTGAGTGAGGTCGAGCAGATTGTCGATGAGAAACTGATAATTCGACTTCAGGTGAATGTAGCCGGGCGTTGCCGTCCACCCTGGATCGGCGAGCCAGTAGAGGTTCGGAATTTTCGCTTGGTCGGCCTTGCCCGGCTCGCCCATCCAGATCCAGATCGCGCCCCACTTCTCGCATACCGGGTAGCTCCTGACCTTGGCTCCGCGCGGGATCATGATTTGTCCGGGCACCTCGACGCATTGCCCGTTGATGTCGTATTTCAGCCCGTGATAGCCGCACGCGAGGTAATCGCCGGACACCTCGCCTCTTGAGAGCGGCGCCGCGCGATGACAGCAGCAATCTTCCAGCGCGGCGGCTTGGCCGCGGCGTTGCGGAACAGCACCACCTTCTCGTTGAGAAAGGTTCGCCCGACCGGGTGTGCTTGCAGATCGTTCGACCAGAGCGCGGCGTACCAGCCATTGCGCAGGAACATGAGTGGCCTCCAACAAGCGACCGCCCGACCGCTATCGACGAAGCGGCAACGCCCAACGTACGGAATGTTAGATCAGATTTACAAAGACTGTCGACGGCGGGTCGCTCAGGCCTGCGCGAAGTATGGCATCACCTCGCGCGCGAAGAGCCGCATCGATGCCGCGGCCTCGGCGCGACCGATCATGCCGAAGTTCACCTGGAGTGAGGCAGATTCGAAGCCGCCGACAGTGCGGTGATAACCGTCGATCGCGCGGCGAATCTCCTCCGGCGTTCCGATCCAAGCCAAGCCCTTGTCGACCTGCGACTCGAACGTCTCGCGCGACAGCCCTTCGATCATCTTCTGATAGTTGGGATAATCGCGCGAGGATACGCCGGACATCCAGCCCGACGCCGCATCGACGATCGATTTGAGATACTGATTGAGCGGCACCCTCGCGACGGCGGCGGCCTCGGCCGCGGTCTGCGCACAATACATGTGAAAGGCCAGCATCACCTTGCCGCGGCCGGCATGCCCAGCAGCCGTCCAGGCGTCGCGATAGGATTGGAGCAGGCCCGCCATGGCCGCTCCCCCCAGCGGGATGCCCATGATGTAATGTCCAAGCGTGCCCGCGGTCTCGAACGTCTCCTTGGTGGAAAGCGCCGCGACCCAGAACGGGGGTCTCGGCTTCTGCGTGGGACGCGGCAGCGATGTTACATTTTCGAAGCTGTGGAAGCGGCCGCGGTCCGTGACGTTTTCCTCCTCGAGCAAGCGGCGTACCTGTTCCAGCCCCTCCTCGAAGCGGGCGCGGCTCTCGTCCATCGAGATGCCGAAGCGGGCAAACTCGTGGGGCAAGAAAGCGCGGGCAAATCCGACCTCGAGACGGCCGCCGGAAATCGCGTCGACCATCCCGATCTGCCCCGCGAGCTTGAGCGGGTTGTTGAACACCGGCAGCACCGCACCGGTGATCAGCCGCATGGAGCGCGTCAGCGCCGCCGCGGCGCTGAGAAAAATGAGCGGATCGGGACTGTAGCCGCCGTAGGACAGAAAATAGTGCTCGACTGTGCGTACATTGGTGAAGCCCAGCTGCTCGGCAAGTTGCGTCAGCTCGAGTGCCTCGCGCCAATACTGGTCGGCGGGCTTCTGATCAGGACCGACGGCGGGAAAGAACTGAATGCCGAATTCCATCGGTCACCTTAGTGTGTGCTGGACCGTCATGCGCGGGCAGAAGCGCGTCCTTAAGGGCGTTCACGCCCGTCTTCGACGGGTTATGGACGCGCGTGAACGCGCTTATGACCCGCGCATCCATCTTACTTCGCAAAAACTGTTTTACGAAGGTTGATGGATTGCATCGCAACTCGGGCCTGCCCGAGTTGCGGGATATTATGCGCCGCAAGTCGGGTAAACCCGACTTGCGGTGTCAAGCCCGGCAATGACGGTGGACGGAACGGTGATAGGCACACTGATTAAAGCTCTGTTCCGATCCGGCGATCGACCGAATAGGGCCCCCCGCCCCGCAACGCGATCGCGAAACAGACAAGGCCCCAAAGTAGCGTGTACTCGTAGCCGCGGTTGAGCCAGGAAAATCCCGCCTTCCAATAGAGTAGCGTGATGATGA
>DASQXF010000328.1:0-5233 GCA_035639895.1 Xanthobacteraceae bacterium | reverse complement strand
ATCTTGATGAAGTTGACGCCGTGTTTGCCTTGCCGCCTGACCTCGGTCACCATCTCGTCGGCGGTATTGCAAAGCTTGCCGACGGAATGGTCCGGCGTGCCCTCCCATGACGGCTCATCGTCCTCGATGCAGCCGTAGGTGACGATCATGCGGCCGGCGACATACATGCGCGGCCCCTCCATCAGGCCGAGCTTGATGGCATCGCGCACGCCGACATCGGTGAACCAGGTACCGCCGGGGACCGAGATGCCGGTAACGCCGGAGCGCAACACCTTCTGCACGCTGCGCGCGGATTTCAGCGTGGAGAATTCCGGCCGGGTCGTGCCTCGGCCCTTGCCTTCGCCTTTGATCGCCGGGTAGCCGTAAGAAACGTGGCAGTGCGCGTCGATGAGGCCGGGCATAATCCATTGCCCGGCCGCGTCGATCACCTCGACTGTCCTGCGGTCCTCGAGTTCGACGTCAGCCGGCAGCACCCCCACGCTTCTGATGCGGTTGCCTTCAATGACAATGGCCTCATTGCGTGCCGCCGGTCTGCCGGAACCGTCGATCAGGGTGCCATTGCGGACCACCAGGGTCTTCTTGCTTGTGGCACTCATGAGGATCCTCCTCGCGCCTTGTTGCGGACCAACGTTACCGCCAAACCGGCGCCCTTCTCAACTGCAATCGGCGTGTGACACACGCCTCGGTTCGTAGCCCGGATGAGCGTCAGCGAAATCCGGGTCCCCGCATATCGCTTTCGCTCATGCGGGCTACCATGCCGCCCAGTGGGGCTCGCTTAAGCTCAAATGCGGCCGCAGCCGTTGTGACCTCGCACCTGATAAGCTTAATATTCCGCGCCGGAGAGGAAGAGCACCATGGCCGACAAACAATACGACCGCTCGACACAGGATCTCGGCAACATCGTCAATCTCGGCCACGTCAACGTATGCATCAGCGACCAGCAGCTGGCCACGCATTATTACATCACGGGGCTTGGGCTCACCCGCGACCCCTTTCTCAATACTGGCGCCCGCAACATGTGGATCAATGTCGGCGTGAGCCAGTTCCATTTGCCGACCGGGCAGCCGGACGTGCTGCGCGGCGTCACCGGACTGGTCGTGCCGGACCGCGCCGCGCTGCTCGAGCGCCTGACGCAAATGCGCAAGCCGCTGGAAGGAACGAAATTCGACTTCCGCGAAAGCAATGATTGCGTCGAGACGATCTGCCCCTGGGGCAACCGCATTCACGTGCACGCGCCGGACGAAGGCCGCTTCGGCCGCATCGTGCTGGGAATGCCCTACATCGAATTTGACGTGCGTCCCGGCACGGCCGACCGCATCGCGCGCTTCTATCGCGAAGTCATGGGCGCGCTCTCGAGCGTTATCGACAACGGAGATGCGCCTAAGGCCCGTGTGCAGGTGGGCGAGAAGCAATACTGGTACTTCCGCGAGACCGATGCGCCCGAGAAGCCGTATGACCGGCACCACGCGCAGATCTATATCGCGAATTTCTCCGGCCCTTATCGGCGGCTGAAGGAGCTCGGTCTCATCACCACGGAGGTCAATGAGCACGAATATCGCTTCAAGGATGTGATCGATCTCGATACGCGCGAGGTGTTGTTCACCGTCGAGCACGAGGTGCGCAGCCAGACCCACCCGCTCTATGGCCGCCCGCTCGTAAACCGCAATCCGGCGCAGAGCAACCGCAACTACCGGCCGGGCCACGACAGCATGTCTTGGGCCATGGCATGAGCCCAGCGCTGCCAAGCAAATTCGAGCGATATCAGTTCGACCAACTGATGAGTCGTCATGCCCGGCCTTGTGCCGGGCATCCACGTCTTATTTGTATGGCGCCCCAAAGACGTGGATGGCCGGAACAAGTCCGGCCATGACGACGTGGATGGGTCAGCATCAACTAATGTCGGTATCATGGCCCTTCGACGCGCGTTGGTGATCGGCGGCTCGCTCGGCGGGCTGTTCGCGGCACATCTCCTGCGCAGCGCCGGCTGGGACGTCGTCATCTTCGAGCGCAATCCGGAGGATCTCACCGGCCGCGGCGCCGGGCTCAGCACGCATCCCGAGCTGATCGAGATGCTTCGCCGCCTCGGGATTGATTTCGACGAGACGATGGGCGTCAAGCTCGACACGTTCGTTTTCCTCGACCGCAGCGGCAAGACCTATCTCGAGGCAAAGACGGCGCGAACGATGAGCTCGTGGGGGCGGCTCTATCGCGCGTTGCGCGGTCCATTGCCGCCGCAAAGCTATCGGCTTGGCATGTCGCTCCGGCGCGTCGAGCAGGATTCCGCCGGCGTCACCGCGATCTTCGCCAGCGGCTCGCGCATCGAGGGAGATCTACTCGTTGGCGCCGACGGCGTTCGCTCCACCGTGCGCGAGCAATTCCTGCCGGATGTTGCGCCGAACTATGCCGGCTACGTCGCATGGCGCGCGATGCTGGACGAGAGCGACGTCCCACCCGATATCCACGCGGAAATTTTCGAGCGCTACACGTTCTGTCTGCCGGAAGGCGAGTTGTTCCTGGCTTACCCCGTTCCCGGCCGCAACAACGAGACGCAAGTCGGCCGCCGCGCCTACAACATCGTCTGGTACCGGCCGACCGCTCCCGACACCTTGGCCGATCTTTGCACCGACGCGCGCGGCCAATATCATGGCACGGCGATTCCGCCGCCGTTGATCCGGCCGGAAATCATCGCTGGCATCAAGGCGACCGCGCGCGCGCTCGTCGCGCCCCAGGTCGCCGAGATTTTTGCCCGCGCGCAGCCGTTCTTCCAGCCGATCTTCGATCTCGACCCGCCGCACATGGTGTTTGGACGCGTGGCGCTGTTGGGGGACGCCGCCTTCGTCGCGCGGCCCCATGTCGGCGCCGGCGTCACCAAGGCCGCCTTGGATGCCGCGAGCCTAGCGGACGCCGTCAGGGGGCAGGATATCGTCGCCGGCCTTTTGCAATATCAGCGCGAGCAGCAGCCGTTTGGGCGCGGTCTGGTGGCGCTCGGCCGCAAAGAGGGCGCTTATATCAGCGCCCAGCTCAAGCCCCCCGATCAGCGCAGTGCGGCCGAGCTCAAGCGCGATGTCAGCGACGTGCTGCTCTCGCATCAGATGCGCAGCGAGAGTCTGCACGACGTGTTGGTCGCCTCCCGCCGCGCGTTGTAAGTGCCCAAGCCGGTCATCTGGACCCGTCATGCGCGGGCTCGACCCGCGCATCCATCTTCTTCGCAAAGACTTTTCAGAAGATCGATGGATTGCACCGCAACTCGGGCTTGCCCGAGTTGTGCAGGATTATGCGCCGCAAGTCGGGTAAACCCGACTTGCGGTGTCAAGCCCGGCAATGACGATCCATGCGCCGGCGAGCTGCACGATGATCAGCTCAGCGTGATGCGGTCGATCTCGGTCAAATCCTCCGCCGAGAGTTTCCACCCAGCGGCGCGCACATTCTGCTCGACCTGCTGCGGGCTGGTCGCGCCGGCAATGACGCTGGCAACCACCTCGTCGCGCAGCAGCCAGCTGAACGCCAGTTCGAGTAACGTGTGACCACGGCGTGCGGCGAATGCCTCGAGTTCGCCGACCATGCGCCAGTTGCGCTCGTTGGCGAAGCGCTGCGCGTGACGCGCGTTCTTGGACAAGCGCGATCCCGGCGGCAGCGGCGCGCCACGCTTGTACTTGCCGGTCAAAAGCCCGCTGGCGAGCGGGAAATACGGCAACAGGCCCAAGCCGAGCGATTTCGCCCTCGGTATGAGCTCGTGTTCGACGTCGCGCACGAGCAGGCTGTACTCGTCCTGACAGGACACGAACGCGCTTAGTCCGTGCTGTCGGGCCGTGGCTTGCGCCTCGGCGAGCTGCTGCGCCGACAAATTCGAGCAGCCGATGAAGCGGACCTTGCCCTGCCGGACCAGATCATCGAGCGCGCGCAGGGTTTCCTCGATCGGCGTCTGCGGGTCCGGCCGATGCAGCTGGTAAAGGTCGATCCAATGGGTGCTCAGTCGCTTCAGGCTTGCCTCGACCGCGTGTATGATGTAGCGGCGCGACGCACCCCCGAGCTCGCCGTCCATCGGAAGGCCGAATTTGGTCGCGAGCAGGATTTGTTTGCGCTTCTCGCCGAGAACTTTTCCGAGCCACTCCTCCGAGCCGCCCTTGTCGCCGTAACTGTCGGCGGTGTCGATCAGGTTGATGCCGAGGTCAATCGCCTTGTGCACGACGCGGCCCGTCGCCGCAAAATCGATGCGGCCGCCGAAATTGTTGCCGCCGAGGCCGACGACCGAGACCTTGAGCGTGGAACTGCCGAGCTTGCGTTTGACCATTGCCGCGATGTCGGTCACTGCGCGCGGGTGAGGCCGAGGATCTTGCGCGCCTCGTCGGGGGTGGCGATCTCGCGTCCAACGCCGCGCGCGATGCTCACCATCCGCTCCACCAGCACGGCGTTGTTCTTGGCGAACTCGCCCGGCGCCACATATGGATTGTCTTCATAGCCGACGCGAACGTGCCCGCCGAGCGCGGCAGCGAGCGCGAGAATGGGCCACTGCTTCTGCGGATTCATGACGCTGACGTTCCAGATGCAGTCGGGTGGAAGATTATCCACCATGAACTGCAGGGCGCGCTCGGTCGGCGGCGTCCAGGTGCCGCCGGGCCAGCCGATGAACAGCGTGACGTAGGTGTTCTTCCGGAGGTAGCCCTGCTTGCGCACGAATTCGAGGTGCCAGAACGCGCCGGTGGTGAAGCATTCACATTCAAGCTTCACCTTGTGCTCGTCGGCAGCCTTGGCGTAGGCGATGAGCTCCTCGACCGGGTGGATCGCCATCATCCGCTTGGGCGGTAGCGACGGCTCGGGCTGAAAATATTCGTCATGTGCGTTGAAGCACACCGCCATCATATCGGGGCCGAGTTCCATCAGCTTGATTTTTTCCTCGATGCGTGCCGAAGCGACACCGAATTGCATGATCGGATCGACCTTGTTCAAGATCGCGTCCTGCAGGCGCTTCCAGTCGTCGTGGTGGATGCGCGAAACCTGCCGACCGTCGGGCTGGATCGTTTCCTCGAGCGTGCGCCGGCCGTGGATGTGCGCAATCGCGGCGCCGGCATTCACGGCGTCGATGTACTGCTGGGCGACCCCGCGGATGTCCTCCTGCGGCGGGCAGAGATGGTTGTGCGGATACGACGTGCGCGAGTCGCAGGCGACCGTGATGATCAGCTTTTCCATGGGCGCTCCCCCCGCTGTCCTTTATCCTCTTACCGTCACGATCTCG
>DASQXF010000327.1:0-4327 GCA_035639895.1 Xanthobacteraceae bacterium | reverse complement strand
ATCAAACGTCTGGAGGACTATGCTGCCCGCTTCGTGGAGCAGCATGTCGACAAGCTCGACCGGCTGATCGCGTGCCTGGCTGCTGAGATCGATCTCAATGCGAGCACCCGCGACCTCGACGACCTGTTGGCTTCGCTTGATCCGGCCGAATGGCATCCCGACGCGCGCCGCGAGGTGCTCGTCAACTATCTGGGGTTTCCGTTCTGGGACGTATTGACCTTCCCGATGACGCGTGCGCGCGAAATGGGCGAGCTCAACGAAATTCTGATCGATCGCATCAGTCCGCAGGACGCCCATGCGCTTGCTGATGTCGGTGGTGTTCAGAGCTTGAAAGGCATCGGCTTCGGTCATTTCGCCGCATTTTTGTCGCGCGCCTATCGCGAAAACGACTATCTCCTCGGCCGCCTACATGCGCTTGATCGACTTATCGATATCGTGTGCGATGCGGCGGGCCTTGATCCCAAAGCGGATGGAATTGACGTGCTGGCGCTCAAGAAGCGGGGCTTCGCGGCGATTCTCGACGCCGAAGAACCGCATCTCACCCGCAGCAAGGAGCTGATGGCCGCTTTGCGCCGCTCAATCGGCGAGTTCTAGCGCAGTCACCACCGGCCTCCTCGATTGACCAGCCGGAGAATGACAAGGAGGATAATGGCGCCGATCGTGGCCGCGATGATCGCCGAAACAATGCCGGCGCCGAGGCGGATTCCCAGCTGCGGCAGCAACCAGCTTCCGATGAGGGCGCCGATGATACCAATGGCGATGTCGGCGACGATGCCGTAGCCGGTACCGCTAACAATTTTTCCCGCAAGCCAGCCGGCGATCAAGCCGACCAATAAAATCACGAGAATGGATTCGTTCGACATGCTTGTTTCCTCCCATTCGCGACAACGGTGGTCGCGGACCCAGACAATCAACGATACAGAATGCGCCTCGGCTCGACCAGCGCCGAGGCGTCCGAAGGGATGTCAGGCGGGAAAGCTCTGCAGGAAGGGCTAACCGGCTTGTTTTAATGCCTCGGCTACATGCGGCGCGAAATAGGTGAGTACACCGCATGCACCCGCGCGCTTGAACGCAATCAGGCTCTCCATCATCGCCTTTTCGCCGTCGAGCCAGCCGTTCTGCGCCGCGGCCGTGATCATCGAATACTCGCCCGACACCTGATAGGCGAACGTCGGCACGCCGAAGGCATCTTTGACGCGGCGCACGATGTCGAGGTACGGCATGCCGGGCTTGACCATGACCATGTCGGCGCCTTCGGCGATATCGAGCTCGACTTCGCGCAGCGCCTCCTCGCTGTTGGCCGGATCCATTTGATAGGTGCGCTTGTCGCCGATCAACGTCGCGGCCGAACCGACCGCATCTCGGAACGGACCGTAGAAGGCCGAGGCGTATTTGGCCGCGTAGGCCATGATCGACACGTCGGCGAAGCCGGCGCGGTCGAGAGCCGCGCGGATCGCCCCAACGCGCCCATCCATCATGTCCGACGGCGCGATGATGTCGCACCCGGCCTCGGCCTCGACCAGCGCCTGCTGCACCAAGATTTCGACGGTCTCGTCATTGAGAATGACGCCGTCGCGCAGCAGCCCGTCATGGCCGTGGCTGGTATAAGGATCGAGCGCCACGTCGCAAAGCACGCCAACCTCGGGCACTGCTTGCTTGATGGCTCTTATCGCGCGACATACCAAATTGTCCGGATTTAATGCCTCGCTACCGTCCTCGTCGCGCCGCATGGGGTCGGTATAGGGAAAGAGTGCGAGGCAGGGAATGGCGAGGCCGGCGGCGCGCTCAGCCTCGCGCACGGCCTCGTCCACCGAGAGTCGCTCGACGCCCGGCATGGAATCGACCGGCACGCGCGTGTTCGATCCATCGACGAGGAACAGCGGCCAAATCAGATCGTGCGTGCTCAGATCGTGCTCGCGCACCAGGCGCCGCGCCCACTCGGCCTTGCGGTTGCGGCGGGGGCGTTTGGCGAGATCGAGGCCGACCTTGCGCTTGATCTTGCCCTCGAACGGCATGAGAGGGGTTTCGATCCGACGGCCGTACTTGATGGCCATTGCACCGCTCCGGGATGAATACGGTTCTGTTTTAGCTTGTCATTGATCTTGGTGCCAGCCGGTCCCGCTCATCCGTCGGCGCCTATGACGTCACGGTACCGGCGAGCTGGACGGCTCGGTCCATTGTGTAGCTCGGTCCGCCGAATGCGGCGAATCCTCCGGTTGCTCTCGCCTGCTTGCGGCTCCATGCTCTTTACGGCCAAGGGCGGCTTGTCCGGGAGCGAACATCGGCCACTGCGGTGAGCGTCATCGCACGGCGTAACGGGAGGATGACATGCGTGTTAGGGCAATTGTCGGTGCCGCCGCGGTTTTGGCGCTCTGCCCGATCTCGTCGGGTCATACGCAAACCTCGCCGAGCTTCTACAAGGGCAAGACTGTCGATCTTTATATCGGTTACAGCGCCGGGGGCGGATACGACGTCTATGCTCGGGCGCTCGCGCGCCACATGGGGCGCTTCATTCCGGGTAATCCGACCATCGTGCCGAAGAACATGCCGGGTGCCGGCAGCCTCGTGCTCGCCAACTGGCTCTACAACGTCGCGCCCAAGGACGGCACCGCATTCGGCATGATCGGACGCGGTACTGGTTTCGATCCCTTGCTCGGCTCCACGAAGGCTCAATTCGATGCGGTCAAGTTCAACTGGATTGGCAGCATGAACGATGAGGTCAGCGTCTGCGTCGCTTGGCACACGAGCGGCATCACCAAACTTGAGGACGTCGTGCACAAAGAGCTGACGGTCGGGGGGACGGGTCCGGCCGCTGATACGGATCAATTTCCGAAGGTTCTCAATGCGACGCTGCGTACCAAGTTCAAGATCATTCCGGGCTATCCCGGCGGTAACGACATCGACCTGGCAATGGAGCGCGGCGAAGTGATGGGGCGATGCGGCTGGTCTTGGTCGAGCGTCGTCGCAACTCACCAAGCCTGGGTGGATGAGAAAAAGATCAACGTCTTGGTGCAGTTGTCCCTCGACAAGCATGCCGATCTGCCGAATGTTCCTCTGATCATGGATTTCGCGAAAACCGAGGAGGAGCGGCAGATCTTCAAGCTGGTCTTTGCTCGCCAGCCGATGGGACGGCCGTTCTTGGCGCCCCCCGGCATTCCCGCGGAGCGCACGGCGACGCTGCGTAACGCCTTCATGGATGCGATGAAGGATCCGGGTTTTCTCGCTGAAGCAGAGAGAATGAAATTGGAGATCAATCCGGTGTCCGGCGACGCGGTCCAGGCCATCGTGCAAGAGGTCTACCAGACACCAAAGTCAGTCGCGACCGCCGTGGCGGACATGGTCAATCGTTAGACGCGATCAAGCACGACGGCATGGGTCCACGCCTCCTATAGTGGGCTGCCGGATCCATTCTTCCGAGAATGAACCTGGGCGAGCGACCGCAGTCAGTGCGATGGCGCCGAGGCACCAAGGGTATCCGGATTTGGCGTTAGACCCTGTCTCGCCATCGCTCGTATCCGCACAGGCTTCAGTGCACCCAAAGCCAATGTGGCCGCGGTTAGGTTGAGCACCGTTGCCACTACGAATACGGCAGTCCAACTTCCGGTAGCCGCAGTCAGCACATTGCCTAACGGGACCAGGAGAGCGGCCGCTCCCTTGGCCGTGTACAGCATGCCGTAGTTGGCCGTTGCGAACTTCCTGCCGTAGATATCGGTACAGGTCGCCGGGAACAACGCGAAGATTTCACCCCACGCGAAATACACCAATCCCGATAACAACACGAACAACAGCGGGTCGCCGGCGAATGCGATCAGCGCATAGATGCCAATACCTTCCAATGCGAAGGCGATGAACATCGTGTTCTCGCGGCCGATGTGATCGGACACCCAGCCGAAGAACGGCCGCGACAAACCGTTGAGCACGAGTCCCAGCGACAACGCGAAGCTCAGCGCCGGCATGGTCAGCCCTAGCATCGATACCGGTATGGCATCGATCCCGAAGTCCTTGGCGACGGGAGCGAGTTGTGCCGTTGCCATCAGACCGCTGGTCCCGACCATGACGAACATCGCGTACATCAGCCAGAACGGGAGCGACTTCAGGACCGCCCCAGGCGCGTAATCCCATTTGCTTTGCTCTACCCTTGCCGGTATCGGAGCCGCGATCTCGGCTGGCCGGGGCGCGCGCAACAGCAGCGCGACAACCATGACCACCAGGCCCTGGCCCAAGCCGAACCAGAGGTAGGCCGCCTCGTACCCGCGGGATTGGATCATGCTGGCAATGGGCACCACGGTCAGCGCCGAGCCCGCGCCGAAGCCTGTGGTCTGCGGGG
>DASQXF010000326.1:0-3211 GCA_035639895.1 Xanthobacteraceae bacterium | reverse complement strand
CGCGTTCTGAATGTCGAAATTGTAGATCGGGAACGTCGCGAATGACGGCGCTGGGCGGAGTTTCATTCCGCCCGGCGCCAGCGCCGGCAAGGTGCGCGCGAGTGCGGCATTGTAGGAGCCCTTGCGCAGCGAGCCGCAGATCACGAGCACATCGAGTTGCTGGTCGGTCACGACTCACCCCCCGGAGACATTGAGTGCGCTGTCAGGTCTTGGGAGCCACGCGCGCGATCAGCCCCGCAAACGCCGTCAGTTGCTGCCTGATCAGGCCGCGCGTCGTCTCGTCCTTGAGTTCGCCGGTCTTCTCGTCGAATTTGGACGCGCAATTCCCGATGAATATCTCCGGCTTGTTGAGGGTGAAGGCATCGAGAAACATCATCGACTTGCGCAGATCGTACTGCACGCGCGCGCCGCCGACGGGTCCGGGGGACGCCGATTGCAGCGCCACCGGCTTGCCGGCGAACGGCTGGTTCTGCAGCCGCGACACCCAATCGATCGCATTCTTGAGGCCGCCGGGAATGCTGAAATTGTATTCGGGCGAGCAGAAGATCACGCCGTCGGCCGCGCGGATCGCGTCGGCGAGCGTATTCACCGGCGCCGGGAAGCCGGTCGAGTTCTGGATGTCGGCGTTGTAGAGCGGAAACTCGGCAAAGGCCGGCGCCGGCTTGATGGTCATGCCGTCCGGCGCGAGCGACGGCAGCAGCCGCTGCACCATGGCGTTGAAGGAGCCTTTACGCAGCGAGCCGCAGATCGAGAGAACATTCAAGTTGGCCATGACGGTCTCCAGATGATGGATAAAATGTTGTAAATTATTGGCACCGACCTTTTCCCGGCCTCATGCTGAGGAGCGCACGAAGTGCGCGTCTCGAAGCATGAGGCCGCCCTCATCCTTCGAGACGGCCGCTTCGCGGCCTCCTCAGGATAAGGGCGGAGCAGTGCGTCATTTCTCGTTCGCGATCGGGTTGACGAGCACGCCGACGCCCTCGATGTCGATCTCGCAGGTATCGCCCGCTTTCATCCACACCGGGTTCGGCTTGCGCGCATGGCCGACGCCGGAGGGCGTGCCGGTGAAGACGATATCGCCGGGCTCGAGCGTCATGCCCTGCGTGACATAGGCGATGGTCTCGGCGACAGGAAACATCATATTGTCGGTGTTATCCGACTGCATGACCTGTCCGTTGAGCCGGCTCTCGATCTTCAAACCCTTGGCGCCCGGGGGCACCTCGTCGGCCGTGACCATCCAAGGGCCGAAACCGCCGGTGCGGTCGAAATTCTTGCCCATGGCCCATTGCGTGGTCTTGCGCTGAAATTCGCGCACCGAGCCTTCGTTGCCGCACGAATATCCGGCGATGCACGAATATGCATTTGCAGTCGTCAGGTGCTTGGCCCGCTTGCCGACGATGAAGATGAGCTCGGCTTCGTAGTCGAGCGTCTCCGACGCCTTTGGCCGGATGATCGGTTGCCCGTGCGGCACGAGCGAGGTGCGGCCGCGCATGAAGATGGTGGGAAATTTCGGAATGTTGTCGCGCTGCGAGCCTTCCTTGACGTGTTCGAGATAGTTAAGGCCAAGGCAGATCACCTTGCCCGGCGCCGCGACCGGCAAGCCATAGGTCAAGCCTTTGAGCGGGCGGCGAGCGGCCGCAGGCGCGCGTTTCACCGCATCCTTGAGCGGTGAAAGATCGCCGTCGTTTCGACGCAGGCATTCACCGAGATCACCAGGAATGCTGCTGTCCACCGCTTGCAGGTCGATCACTTGCTCGCCCTCGACCACGCCGAGGCGCAATGCGTCGTTGGCTTCGAAACCCACAATTTTCATGGTTGCTCCCTGGCTTGGCTTCGCCGTCCTTTTAGCAACAGGCGGTACGTTGGGCAAAGGCGCATGGCGCATCCTCAAGAGGGGCGCGCATCGAGCGCGCCTTTGCCCACGCGTTGATTGAACATTGCGATAGCGCGTGGGCAACGGCCAAGCCGCCGTTGCCCAACCCTACAGCTAAACGATCACGCCGCGCGCGCGAGGAAATGCGTCCGCAGTATCTCGCGTGCGGCTCGGCCGGACTCCAGATCAAAGGCGTTCACCACCGCGAGGCGAAAGCCGCCGGGCGGCATGGCGTGGCGCTCGGGCTCCTTATCCTCATGAAACGTGATTTGCACGCTCGACACTAACGGCAACCGCCGCACCTGCGCCATAAGCGCAGGAGGCGGATGGCGATAGGACCGCCCGTGCGGACCGAACAACACCACGCTGTATCCGACGCGCCGGCCCGCATCGGCAAAGTTCCACCGCCCCTCCTGGTAGAGGCGCACAACCGCCTCGACCCAGCCGGCGCCGTAGAGGTCCGGCCATTGATCGCTCATGCGCAGGTGCACTTCGATGATCCGGCCATCGATGGTCTCGGTGTTGATGATGCCGGTATAGCCCTTGAGATGCCGGCGGACCCATGCCCCGCAATAATTCTCGATGGCGCCAACGCGTGCCGCGTGCACCGTCCAATGGTCGAAGGTGCCTTCTTTGCCCGGCTCGCCCGTCACGTGACGCCACCAGCGCGGCTCGCCGTCGACGACGGCGGCGTCCGAACTGACGTGGCGGCCCTCCAGGAGCGTCATCCACATGTGCCCGGCAGTGGCGCTTGCTTCGTACTCGGCCTGCGAGGAGAGAACGCGGCTCGCGACCCCCATACCCTTGAGATTGACCATCGGCTTGGAAAAGACGGGGAAACGTGGCGGCGGCACACCATGGGGTGCGGCATCGAGGCCTTGGCTCAAGGCGATTGCGATCTTGTCATACACCCAGCGATGATCGGGATACCAAAGCCAGGCATCGCTGTCTTCGGTCGGAATGTTCACATCCGGCGGACAGGCGACGCCTTCGAAATATTGCAGGCGCCAGGGATCGGCTTCGCAGATCGGCATGCGCGTTCGTTCGAATGGGGCATCACATTCTATTTCACGACCGGTAGGGTGGGCAAAGGCGTGCAATTTTGCGCGCCTTTGCCCGCGCGAAGCTCTCGCCAACGTCGAAAGAAAGACAGGTGGGCACGCTTCGCCGGGCCTACGAAGCACGTATCAGCGGCTCTCGAAGGCCAGCGCGTGAATTGAAAAATTCGTCCCAGCGTCGGTCCACACCGCGAGGGGGGTCCATCCCGCCCCGCGCGCCAACGCGGTGAAATATTCGAGCGTGTATTTGTAGCTGTTCTCGGTGTGAATCGTCTCGCCC
>DASQXF010000325.1:0-2694 GCA_035639895.1 Xanthobacteraceae bacterium | reverse complement strand
CGCAATGATTGCCACGGCAAAGCCAATGAAGGCCCACGTGTAGTAATGGTAACCGAGCAGCGCCGAGCCGTAGCCTGGATCTCCGGGCATGACGTGCAACAGAATCTGTCGCGCCGAGAAAGCCGCGCCGGTGACGGCGGTCAGAAGCGACACGGCGTAGTGGCTAGGGCGCAGTCCGAACCGGACATTCAGAATCGGCCCCACCGCGAGCATGGCGAACTGGATGCGTTGGAGCAGGCACAACGGACACGGAAGCTCGTGCAGCAGCAATTGCGCCGCGAAGGCAACCAGGAGAACAAGCGCGATGGCGTAGAGGCCAAGCGCATTGAGGGCCAAGGCGAGCGATCGAGTCATGAATGCCTTTAGAATGACAGCTTCAGCGCGTCGCTGGCGTGGTGCAGATAGGTCGCGATACAGGCGAGGAGCGTGGCGGCGAATAGTGCCAGGGCGACCGTGCGCGTGCCGCACCAGGCAGCGACCATGACGATAGTGACGGCAAGAAACAGCGCGGTAAATTCCATCGGTCGTGCTCCGGGAAAGGCCTCGCAGCGTCGTATTCTAGACGAGCCTAGCCTGTGCGCTACCCTCAACGCCAACACCCTTAGGGCTCAACCCGTCCTGCACAACTCCTTTCACTCGCCCCGTCATGGCGGTAGGAGCTTGGCTGACATACCTGACATTCACGGACGATGGGGAGGCACGTAATGGACGTCAATCTTGCCGGCCGGACGGCGATTATCACCGGCGCTAGCAAGGGGATTGGGCTCGCTGTGGCGACGCGCTTCGCAGCCTCGGGCGCAGACGTTGCCATCATCGCGCGCGGGCGGGAAGCGCTCGATCACGCGGTCAAGATCATCGCGACGAGTGGACGCGCTCGCGTCGCCGCGATCCAAGCCGATGTAGCGCTCGCTGCCGATCTGCGGCGTGCATATGACGCGGCAATGACCCAGTTCGGCAAAATCGACATCGTCGTCAACAATGCCGGCACCTCACGCACCGGCGCCTTCGAGGAGATCACCGACGAGGTGTGGCGGGAAGACTTCGATCAGAAGCTATTCGCCGCGATCTGCCTCACCCGCTTGGTATGGCCGCAGATGAAGGCGCGCCGCTGGGGTCGGGTGCTCAACACGCTGAATATCGGCGCTAAAGCGCCGCGCCCTGGAAGCGCGCCGACTTCGGTCACCCGAGCCGCGGGCATGGCTTTGACCAAGGTGCTTGCCGGGGAGGGCGCGCCTTACAACATCCTGGTCAATGCGTTGCTCGTCGGTTTCATCGAGGCCGACCAACACGTCCGCGCAGCAGAAAAGGCCGGGATTGCGCTTGAGGAATACCTGAACGCGCGAACCAAGGATATTCCGCTCGGCCGCATCGGTCGGGCCGCGGAGTTTGCCAACATCGCCTGCTTTCTCGCGTCCGATGCCGCCTCCTACATCACGGGTACGGCGATCAACGTCGACGGCGGGCGTTCGTCGGTGGTGTAGTCAAACTCCTCCCGCTCGACGCTCGCGCCCGCTGCGCAGCATCGCGCCAGCCGATTGCGCGCCTTAATTGATCTTCAGATCGAGCGCCTTGATGACCGGTGACCAGCGGGCGAGATCCGCGTCGATCTTCGCGCGGAATTGTGCCGGTGTGGTCGGAATCGGCTCCATGAACTGGCTCGCGAGCTTCTCGCGGACCGCCGGTTCGGCCAAGCCGTCAACGACCGCGTCGTGAATTTTTGCGATGATCGGTTCGGGCGTCTTGGCCGGTGCGATCAGGCCGTTCCAGGCGTCCGCCTCGACGTCGAGGCCCATCTCCTTGAGCGTCGGCACACCGGGCAGTAGCGCGGAGCGTTGGCCGAGCGAGATGGCCAAAATCTTCACTTTGCCGGAGGCTGCCTGCGGCACGACCGAAATCGCCGGCAAGCAGGCCATCTGCACGTCGTTGCGTAGGACCGCAGTCATCGCTTGCGGCGAGCCGGGATAGGGAATGTGCACCATGGTCGTGCCGCTCTTGAGCGCCAGCGCCTCCATGGCGAGATGCGACAGCGAGCCATTGCCGATCGACCCGTAATTGTATTTGCCCGGGTTCTTCCGCAGCAGATCGACAAGCTCCGGGATCGAATTGACCGCCAGACCCGCATGCACGACCAGCACGCTCGGCTGCGTCGTCAGCATGGTAATGAGCGCGAGATCCTTGGCGGGATCGTAGGGCATTTTCGCGAACAGCAACGTGTTGATCGCGAGTGGACCGCCCAAACTGACGCCAATGGTATAGCCGTCGGGCTCCGCTTTCGCGACCGCGTCGGTTCCGGTATTGGCGCTGGCGCCGGGTCGGTTCTCGATCACGAAGGGCTGGCCGAGTTTTTGTTGCAGGTGATCGGCGATCAACCGCCCGATCATGTCCGGTGTCGAGCCGGGGCCGAACGGCACGATGATCCTGACGGGTTTGGTGGGCCACTCCTGCGCCACAGCCACCGCAGGAGCGAGCAAGAGTGCGAACAACGCCGAGGCGACGCTTCTATTCATTGAGCTCTCTCGCTCTGTTCGTTTCGGCATGCACGCAGCCTATCCCTACATCCGCGTTCGTGCGGCAATAATCACGAGCGATGCACCATCGCAAGCATGGAGTTCCGGCATCTGCACCGGGGCCGGCAATGGCGAGACCCAGGGCAGCTTGCCTCGCGACTTGCCATGGCTTCTACTGCCTCGCTTG
>DASQXF010000324.1:0-3199 GCA_035639895.1 Xanthobacteraceae bacterium | reverse complement strand
CCACTCTTCGAATGTCACCTCGAACTTGGAAACGGCGAATGGCTTTGCGACGGTCACATCGTGTTGTGGACCTTCATCGGCATTCCGGTCCGACTCGTTGTCCGGCGAGCCCATAATGAATTTGCCACCCGGGATGACGATCATCACCGGGCAACCATTCGCACATTCCTTGAAATCCGAGCCCGGCTTTGCCGCTTTTTCCTTCTCCTGATCGACCGAGAGCACAGTTGGGTCCATCGCCACGCGCCAGCGATACTGCCCGACGACTTCCTGTCCGATAGCCCCTGGATCGATGGAACTCAGGGCCGCAAGACAGAGCAGGACGATGAGGCCGGTAACCAGCATCCTGCCGCGCTGTGCCCGCGCTGAGGATGCGCGCTTGGCCACCCGGCAACGCCGCGCTGTGGTCCAGGACCCACCCACGACCAGCCCGCCTCCTAGAGCCCTGATAGTCCCTAAATGGGCGCGTCCATGCATCTCCGCGACCGGCGCGACTGCAAATTTGCCGTTCCTTGAAAAGTTTTCCCCGCTGCGCCTTTTGGAAATTCCCCATTCCCCTACGTAGGGAATTCGGCTGTAAGCTATTGAATCCGCGCGTTGATCAGACCCTAAGATTGTGGCGATGCACCGCCTGATTAACAGGATTGCAAGCTTGCTCCGGCAATAAAAATTCGACGCATTTGCGCCATCACGTCGCCTTGTGCCGGCGGGAAGATGGTTTGCGTTTTGCAGGGGCGGGGGCCTGGATGGTTGCATCGCGCAACAGGCCGGAGGGTGGTCTGCAAGCACCCTTCGGCCTCGGCATCCTGATGTTGCTGCTGCTGACGAGCGAGGTTGGCCACCAGGACCTCGCTGTCGTGCTTTCGCGCCAGCCGATTGTCGACCGCTCGCAGAAGGCGAGTTTCGCCTCGCCCATCGGCACCGTGCATGAGGCGAACTTCACTGAACCGCAGGAGCCGGTCCGCGCATCGATACCGCTCTCGCTGGACTATCAGTTGATCGGCTTCGATCCCAACGGCGCGAGTGTCGCCCGATCGATCCGCGAGCGCTTTCTCGGCGAAGAGACGTTCTTCACCAGCCGCTATGCGGGTCCGATGGTCGACCGCAGCCGCAAGGGCGACTATGGCGTCGCCCGCGATCGCCTGCTTGCGCTCAAGGGTGATCGTCTCAAGCCAAGCTCGCCCGCCGATGTCGTTCCGGATGAGGAACGGCAGGGCCCATCGCTCGCGCAACGAGAAGGCGGACAGCCGACCGATCCGCCCGTCGGCATTGCAGACGCCGCAAGCGAGCCTGCCCGGCCCGCCGAAGATGCGGGCCGTTATTCGCTCGCGAGTGCGGACAGCTCCGTCGCGGTCGCGCCGAAAGGTCTGAATTCCGCTTATCCCGTGCTCGCCCCGCCGCCGGAAGGCGGCGCGGAGGCTGGCAAAGCGGTCGAGGACGGCAAGGAGGGGACCATTCAACCGGTCGCCGGCCTCGCCTTTGCCGCCACCGACGCGGACTCCTCGCTGCGCGCGGTGCGACTCTATTTCAGCATCGATCCGATGGGGCAAAAGCTCGGTGCCATCGAGCCCTGGGCGCCGGGCGAAGAGCCGCGACTCGATGACGCCGACATCGCGGCGAGCAACAGCGTCAACGCGAAGCTCGCGACGAGTCCGCCGGTGCCGTTTCCGGCGGGCGAACCCGGCCGCATCTTCGATGCGCCGGTGGAGCGAATGGATCTGCCGCCGCTGCCCGTCGATCCGGGCGTCGTCATGAAGAACGGCATTGGCGGCGGCCAGTCGGTTGCCGCCAAAGGCGAGGTCACCGGCGAGCACCAGCGGCCGATGACGCCGGCCGAATTGCTCGACCTCGACGAAGATGCGCGCGTGAAGTCGGAGAAGTGCCTGGCCGAGGCGATCTACTTCGAGGCCCGCGGCGAAACCGTGCGCGGCCAGATGGCGGTGGCCCAGGTGATCCTCAACCGGGTGTTCTCCGGCAAATATCCCAACACCGTCTGCGGCGTCGTCTATCAGAACGCCCATCGTCGCCTGCACTGCCAGTTCACATTCGCCTGCGACGGGATCCCCGACGTCGTCCGCGAGCCCGATATGTGGGAGCGAGCCAAGACCATTGCCGCCGAAATCCTCGACGGCAAGCTATGGTTGCCC
The DNA here is from genome assembly GCA_035639895.1 of Xanthobacteraceae bacterium. Classification (GTDB taxonomy): domain Bacteria; phylum Pseudomonadota; class Alphaproteobacteria; order Rhizobiales; family Xanthobacteraceae; genus VAZQ01. Next base: position 1,052 of record DASQXF010000324.1, on the reverse strand, counting down.
GAGGTCGGCAAGGCGACCCACTACCACGCCCACTGGGTGCGGCCCGGCTGGGTGCGCGAGATGACCAAGATGCACCGGCTCGGCGTGCACACCTTCTATCGGCCGCGCAAATGGGGCGACGGCATCGAGGCGCCGGAATGGGGAGACGAGGCATCGACAATCGAGTCGGCGCGGCGCCTCGTGGAGGCAGCGAAGAAGCTGTGAGCTGCGATCCGGCCTGATTAGCTCTCGGTCACCTTCCACACCGTCGTCCCCGCGTAAGCGGGGACCCATATTCCAGAGTCGGTGGTCATGGGTCCCGCTTTTCGCGGGGACGACAGCATGTGAGATCACATCTCGATGTCGAGCGCGACATCGAGTTGCGGCGCCGAATGGGTGATCCAACCCGAGGAGGCGTAGTCCACGCCGGTCTTGGCGATCTCGGCAATGGTATCGAGAGTGATGCCGCCGGAGGCTTCGAGCGGAAACTTGCCGCCGACCATTTCCACCGCCTTGCGCATGGTTGCCGTGTCCATGTTGTCGAGCAGCACCGCGTCCGCCAGCCCGACGTCCAGCACCTCGCGCAGCTGATCGAGCGTGTCGACCTCGATTTCGATCTTGACGAGGTGACCGGCGGCGGCTCTCGCGCGTTCGAGCACCGCGCGGATGCCGCCGGCGACGGCGATGTGATTGTCTTTGATCAACATGGCATCGTCGAGTCCGAAGCGGTGGTTGAAACCGCCGCCGCAACGCACGGCGTATTTCTCCAACGCCCGCAGGCCCGGCGTGGTCTTGCGGGTGCAGCAGATGCGCGTGTGCGTACCGGCCACGCGGCGGACGAATTCATGCGTCGCCGTCGCCACCCCCGAAAGACGACCGAGCAGATTGAGCGCGACCCGCTCGGCGGCAAGCACCGCGCGCGCGGGCCCCGTCACGACCATCAGTTCGCTCTTGCTGGTCACGCGCGAGCCGTCGCGCATGTTGGCCGCGATCTCGATTTCGGGCGCAAGCTTGGCGAACGTCGCGGCGAGCAGCGGTAGGCCCGAGATCACGCCGGCCTGGCGTGCCACGAC
>DASQXF010000323.1:0-3516 GCA_035639895.1 Xanthobacteraceae bacterium | reverse complement strand
GCGATCTCGGGCCGGCTGTCGATCGCGCCGACCACGCTGCTCATGCTCGGCGGCGCGGGCGCAGTCATTCGCTGGGGCGCCATGGCGTTCGATCCGCCGCCCGCGCTGCTGCCGCCGTTGCAATGTCTGCATGCATTCTCGTTCGGCGCTACCCATCTCGGCGCGGTCGCCGTGGTGGCGCGCAGGGCGCCGGCTGAGTTGGCCGCGACCGCGCAAGGCTATCTCGCCGTCGCGCTCGGTCTCGTCATGGCGGCAGCGTTGGGGGTTTCAGGCGTGCTCTACGCGCGCTGGGGCGGCTTTGCCTATGCCGCCATGGCGCTCGTTGCAGCTGCCGGCGCCCTCTTTGCTGTGCTCGCGCACCGGCTCGGGCGCGGGACATGATCTTAGAGCGTGTTCGTGAAGTGCGCGTGCGGCGAACTCGGTCCGCTCCCTCTCCCCATTTGGGGAGAGGGTTGGGGTGAGGGGGTTACAGAACTATCGAAAGACCTTAACCCCTCACCCCACCCCTCTCCCAGCCGAAGTCGGATTTATCCGACTTCGGCCAGCTTAAATATGCCGAACTCGGGTAACCCGAGTTCGGTGGGAGAGGGAGCAGACCGAGTCTGCCGCCCATTCATCGACAGCGCGCTTCACTCGCAGGTCTGGTACATCGCGGTGAGTTCACGGCCGCTGAGGTACTTCATGCGCGGGGAGAGGCCGCCGCGCCGCGAGATCCAGCTGCGCACGCGCTCGGGATAGATGTCCATCAAGAGCTGCGTCGCCTCGCGGCTCGTCACCTGCTGGCCATTGCCGCCGGGATGCCATGCCGCGTGAAAGCCGAGCCGTGCGCGCGACGTGACGCAGATGCGCTCGCGCGGAATGACGCCGAGCACCATGGTGCAGGCCGACAAGCAAGGCCCGTCGATGATGACCCGCTCGCCTGAACCACGCAGCGCCACCAGGTTTTCCAGATAAGGTCCGATTTGGCCCCCGGCATCCGCCTTGATTCGTACCGCGGCATGCGCAGTCGACACCGTCAGCGCCGCCGCAACGGCGCCGGCCAGAACAGGGATTCTCATGCTTGCCCTCTCCGTGCTCCGGCGCCCGCCCCGGCAGAGCTGGCGCCGCCCTCGAGCAATGTTTGTAAATCAAATGTGGGATTATTGCGACAATGTCCTTCCGCTTCGGAAAAACGCTTAACGATCAGTTCTCCAGTGAGGTGGGTTCCAAGTGCTCATCTCAGGCATTCAATCGCCAGGCGATCGAGGTTCGACGTAGGGCTCGGCAAACGCGAGACCTGGCGAAATCCTAGAGTGGAGGTTCCACTCCGCCCTCTTTTTTGCAGGCGATGCCGGCCTCCTCCAGATCGAGCTCGCGCTCGATGCGTCGGCGGGCTTCGTCGGTAATTTTGCCTTCTCGCAGCAGCTGGTAGATGTATTCGCGCTCGGCGGCAATCAGTTCCGACCTGAGGTCCGCCGCCGCGAAGGCAGTTTCGAATCCGTTTGACGTACTTCTCGGCAGCCGTCCTACTCGATCGTCATGCCGGGCGCGCAGAATTGCCAGGACCTCGGGCGTAATTCGGCCCTCGGCCGCAAGCTGCTCAAGCCGGTTTTGCACTACGTTCAATGCGTCCGCGCGCGCAGAAAGCTCGGCCGTGTGCTCGCGCTCGCGCTCCTCGGCGGCGTGGCTCCCCAACCCGAGCCAGCGCGTAACGGCCGGCACCAGCAATCCCTGGCCAACCAACGTGACGACGATCACTCCGAACGTCACAAAGAGAATGAGATCGCGGTAGGGAAACGGCGCGTCGGCCATCGTGGTCAGCGGAATGGCTAGCGCCGCCGCCAGCGAGACGACGCCGCGCACGCCGATGAACGCAAGAAAGAAGCCCCACTGCCAGGGCGGAGCCGGATCGCGGCGCGCGAGCGCGGGGCTAAGCCAGCGTGGCAAATAAATCGCCGGAAAAACCCAGACAAACCGGGCAACGATGATGACTGCAACTGTGAGCAGGACGGCAAGCAACGGGCCCTGCATCGAGACCGTATCGATCCGGTCGAGCAGCGTTCGAATCTGCAAGCCGGTCACGAGGAAGACCAGTCCCTCGAGCAGATAGATGAGCAGATCCCAAAAGAAGATTCCTTGCAGCCGCGTCGCGGCCGGAATGAGCAGCGGGCCGTTCCAACTTACGAACAATCCGGCGGCGATCGTCGCCAGAACGCCCGAGCCTCCAAAATGTTCGGGGAGCAAAAACGCGGCATAAGGCGTGAGCAGTGACAGCGTGATCTCGACGCGGGGGTCGCGCGCCCAGCGGCGCAAACGCAGGCTGAGCCAGCCCAGGCCAATGCCGTAGGCAATCTCTCCGACCACGATGAGGACAAATGTTCCCCCGGCCTCCACCAGGGAGAACACGCCGCTGCCGACCGCGGCGACGGCAAAGCGGTAAAGGATCAGGGCGGTCGCGTCATTGGCGAGGCCTTCGCCTTCCAGGACGACGACAAGCCGGCGCGGAACGCCCAGCCGGCGAACGATGGCGAGTGGCGCAACCACGTCGGGTGGCGATACGATGGCGCCGAGCACGAAACCGACCGCAAGCGGGATGCCGAGCAGCCAGTGCACGACTGCGGCCACGGCACAGGCGGTGAAGACGACACACCCGACCGCCAGCAGCGTGATCGGCCGCAGATTGAAGCGAAACTCGCGCCAGCTCATGGCGACGCCCGCCGAGTAGATCAGCGGCGGCAGGATCCCGAGCAGCACCAATTCCGGAGCGAGCTCGATCCGCGGCAGGCCGGGAATGAACGCAAGCGCGATGCCGGCGATGACGAGAAGGATCGAGGGAGCGGTATTGAACCGCCGTGCCACAATGGCCACGACGACAAGCACCGCGATCAGCAGCAAGAGCGTTTGGATCGTTGCCGTCACGGGTCACACACTGCTTGGCCGCGCCGCTCTGCCTTCAGGACCGGCCATGCCTTCCGAACTCTGCCGCAACGCCGAGGCGATCGGCGCTCTACGCATGGGTTCATCTTTGGCTTGGACCCCCTTAGGCGGTTGCCCCTTTTTCGATTTCCGACCGGCACAAATGAAACAACGCCTTGATGATGACCGCAACCATCGGCCCTTTGACCGCCCCTGCGAGCCGGCCGTTCATCCCCACAGCGCGGACGCCGGCGGATGAACGCGGCTGCCCTCGTAGCGAAGGCCGTCCGGCCGGTCGCGCGCGAGCAAAAGCGGGCCATCGAGATCCACCACCCGCGCCCGCTGCGCCACAAGCACGGCCGGCGCCATCGCCAGCGAGGTGGCAACCATGCAGCCGACCATCAGGCTCAATCCCAGCCGCTGCGCCTCGCGGGCCATGGCGAGTGTCTCGGTCAGTCCGCCGGCCTTGTCGAGCTTGAGGTTGACGGCGTCGTATTTGCCGACCAGCGCGGCCAAGGACGCGGCGGTGTGCACGCTCTCGTCGGCGCAGATCGGAACCGGATGCGCGATATGCGCGAGAGCATCGTCGCGGTCCGCCGGCAAGGGTTGCTCGATGAGCGT
>DASQXF010000322.1:0-3754 GCA_035639895.1 Xanthobacteraceae bacterium | reverse complement strand
CCGCACCACCTCGTCGGTCAGCACCAAGCCGGTCATTCGGTCGGCTTCGAACTCCATCATGTTCTTGAGCTGGTCGCGCGGCACGCGCTGGAAATAGCCGGTATAGTCGGACGAGGTAAACGCGTTCTCCTGTCCGCCGATGGTGGCAACGACCTGGGAGAAGCGGCCGGATGGATTCTTCTCCGTACCCTTGAACATCAGATGTTCGAGGAAATGCGCGAGGCCCGACTGGCCCGGCGTCTCATCGGCGGAGCCGACCTTGTACCAGACCATGTGGGTCACGACCGGCGCGCGATGGTCGGGAATGACCACGACCTGGAGCCCGTTCGCGAGGGTGAAGTTGGTGACCTGCGCGCCGATGCCGGCATCCGCCGAACCGGCGAGCATCGCGCAGGCAAGGGCGGCGATGGAAAGGATTGGTTTGTTGGGCACTTCGCTCTCGTGGGACTAGCTGTCGCCCCCACGATGCACGTTCCAGCGGCAGAACGCGAGGGTAAACCTCAACTGCTTGCGGTCAAATGTGTATGGGGCGCGTTGTCGCGGAAGTTCCGTATCAACGCTTGGGTTCCATGCGCTCCTCGAGGGTCGACGCTTTGCCACGCCTGTCCTGCGTGCCGATCCCGTAGGGATAGTTGGGAGACGGGGTCTGATAGCCCGCGGGCGGGGCGGTCATGCTGTCGCGCGTCGGCTCGCCGGTGAACGGCTCGGCTTCCGGCTGTGCCGGCGTAAAGGACGATATGATCGAGCCGAATATTTTCTTTGTGTTCGTGCCGAGCTCGGAGGGCATCATCGGACGGGACGATTCCTCGGCGGTCTTGCCGGCGCCCTTGGCGTCGCTGCCTTTCGCAGCGCGACCGGGCTTGTCGAGCTCGTCCGGCCGCAGCACCCGCATTTGCTCTTCCACGGAGTTAGTGCCCTTGAGGCGCGCTTTCTCGGCCGCTGCTTGGTCCTTGCGGCGTTTGACGTCCGGGTCCTTCGGCCATGCCGGCGTTTTGGCGGTCAGCTCATCTTCGCTGAGCGGCGGCGGCAGATTTCGGCTGGGCGGCACCACCAGCGGTGCGCGCTCTCGGTAATCGATCGTCCGGTCGCCGTCCCTTTGCAGCCCGATGTCCTTCATGAACTGGCGCCACAGCTTGGTATCGAGCGGCACGTTTTCGTCGTCGTCCTCTTCGGCGCGCGCGCCGCCCGCGCCCAATGCCAGTGCCAAGGCCAACGTGATGGCCGCGGCGGCCGCGAGGCGCCGCAGGCGCGTCGGAGTTTGGTCCCGCATTGGCTATCCCCCTCAAATGACGGCAGAAATGTACCGTCTCCCCGAGGACTATTGTGGCCGCGATCAGGGCGCTTTTGCGGCGCCAACCCCGACCAGGGTCTCGAGCAACAGCCCGATCACCCCGGCCACAATCGCCACGTCGGCCAGGTTAAAAACGTACCAATTGAAGCTGAAATTGGCCGTCGTGACGTGAAACAGCACGAAATCGGCCACTGCCCCGTAAACAAAACGGTCGATCGCGTTGCCGATCGCCCCACCGATGATGAGCCCGAGACTGACCGCGGCGAGCCGGGAGACCGTCCGGGCGAGCCAAATCCACAGCAAAACCACCGCAACCGCCTTTAGCGCCAGCAGCACCGCTTGGCCCAGCGCTCCTTCCTGCCGGAACAGGCCATAGCTGATGCCGGTGTTCCAGGTGAGCACGAAGTCGAGGAACGGCGTGAGGCGCACGATGCCCCGTGCCGGCAGGTCGACGACGAACAGGAGCCAGAGCTTGCTCGCCTGGTCGAGCGCCGCGGCGGCTGCGGCGACCGCGAGCCCGAATCGAGTGAGCGGCCCCCACAAGAGGGAGCCGCGAGATTGAGGTTCCGCCACCAGCCTCACTCCGCCGCTTTGCGCATCGCCTCCCACTCGCGCAGCGCCTGGGCATCGCGCGGGGAGACATCGGGATAGGCCGGATCGGAACCGACGCTCGGCAGGATCTTCCACGATCGCGCGCACTTTTTTCCCTGCGCAAGCTTAACCACGAGCGCCACGCCTTTGACCTCGTCGAGCCGGAACGCGTCCGGCGGGCCTTCGCCTTGCACCAAGGTCGCCGCCGAGGTGATCGCGACCTCAGCCAGGTCGACGTCGACCAGCGCTGCGAACAGCTCGGGATCGGACACGAAGACCGCGGGCGCGGCCTCGAGCGAGGAGCCGATGCGTTTATGCGCCCGCTCGATCTCGAGCGCGCCGGTGACGACGCGACGCACGTTGCGCACCTTGCGCCATTTGTCTGCCAGCGCCTCGTCGCGCCAGGCCGATGGTACTTCGGGAAATAATTCGAGATGCACGGAGCCCTCGGCCGACGGATAACGCGCAAGCCACGCCTCCTCGGCGGTAAAGGGCAGCATCGGCGCGAGCCACGTGACGGTGGCGCGGAACAGATGCTCGAGCACCGTGAGACAGGACTTGCGCGTGATCGAGGAAATCGGATCGCAGTAGAGCGCGTCCTTGCGGATATCGAAGTAGAAGGCGGAGAGTTCGGCAGTCATGAATGCATTGAGCGCGGCGAAAATGCGCTTGTAGTCGAAATCGGCGTAGGCCGCTCGCACGAGCCCGTCGAGTTCCGTGAGTCGGTGCAGCATCAGCCGCTCGAGCTCGGGCATCTTGGCGGGGGCGATGCGGTCCTCATCATGGAAGTGCGCGAGCGAACCCAACATCCAGCGGATGGTGTTGCGCAGCTTGCGGTAGGTGTCGACCGTGGTCTTGAGGATCTCCGGCCCGATGCGCAGATCGTCGGCATAGTCGGATGCGCACACCCACAGCCGCAGGATGTCGGCGCCGGACTGGCGGATCACGTCCTGCGGCGCCGTGACGTTGCCGAGCGACTTCGACATTTTGTACCCGTCCTCGTCGAGCACGAAGCCGTGCGTGAGCACCACGTCGAAGGGCGCGATGCCGCGGGTGCCGCAGGATTCGAGCAGCGAGGACTGGAACCAGCCGCGGTGCTGGTCCGAGCCTTCGAGATACATCACGGTGTCGGGTCCGCCCTCGCGCTTGCGCTTGATGCCTGCGAGCGAAGGAAAGTGCGCAGGATCCTCCAGAACGAAAGCGTGGGTCGAGCCCGAGTCGAACCAGACGTCGAGGATGTCGTCGACCTTCTGCCACTCCTCGTTGGCGAGCTCGCCGAGGAAGCGCTCGCGCGCGCCCGGCCGATACCAGGCGTCGGCGCCTTCGCGCTCAAAGGCGTCGGCGATGCGCGCATTGACGCGCGCGTCGTTGAGAATCTCGACCGCGCCGTCGTCCTTCTCGCGCACGAACACCGTGATCGGCACGCCCCAGGCGCGCTGGCGCGAGATCACCCAGTCGGGCCGGCTCTCGATCATGCCGGTGATGCGATTTTGGCCTTGCTCCGGCACCCAACGCGTCACCGCGATGGCGGCAAGCGCGCGATGGCGCAGCGTGTCTCCCTTTTTCGTCGTCCCGTCCGCTCCGGCAATCGGCTTGTCCATCGCGATGAACCATTGCGGTGTATTGCGGAAGATCACCGGCTTCTTCGAGCGCCACGAATGCGGATACTGGTGCTTGAGGCGGCCGCGCGCGATCAGCATGCCGGCGTCGGTCAGCGCCTTCATGACGGCATCGTTGGCGTCGCCCTTGTCGCCCTTGTCGTTGAGCACGCGCTTGCCGGTGAAGCCCGGCGCCTGCGCGGTGAACGCACCGTTCTCGTCGACGGTGTAGGGGATCATCGTATTGATCCCGCGCGCGGCGAGCCTAGCCGCG
>DASQXF010000321.1:0-2588 GCA_035639895.1 Xanthobacteraceae bacterium | reverse complement strand
GACGCCACGGAGGTCGAGCTGGTCGCCGATCCCACTGCGCCGGGCAACGTTCACGAGATCGAAGCCGAGGGCGCGAGCGGACGCTTTGCGATCGCACTGCAGGGCAAGCCTTCGCCCACGAACCCCAAGACCTCTGCCTTGGCGGCGCTCAGCGTCGCGCGCGCCCTGCTCAACGAACAAGCGACCATCGTCATATGAAAGTATGCCTCATAGAGGCCGGCCCCATCATGAATGGCTCATCATGCGCGCGGCGATCTCGGTGCGCTCCCTCTCCCCAGCGGGGAGAGGGTTGGGGTGAGGGGGTTCGATGCCCCTCGATAGACCGTAACCCCTCACCCCACCCCTCTCCCAGCCGAAGTCGGATTTATCCGACTTCGGCCGATTTATTTGAAGCGCCGAACTCGGGTAAACCCGAGTTCGGTGGGAGAGGGAGCAGACCGAGCCAGCTTCAAGTGCATCGATCATCGCGAGCATTGGTCTGAAAATGGACCGAAAGCGCAGGACCAATGTCTTCATCGGCAGCGCGATCGAGCGCGTCGAGGATTTGCGGCTGCTGCGTGGCCGCGGCCAATTCGTCGACGATCTCGCCCGCGAGAATCTGCTGCATGCGGTGATTCTGCGCAGTTCGGTGGCGCACGGCCGGATCCGTTCCATCGATGTCGCCGCGGCGCGGACGCGGCCGGGCGTGCACGCCGTCATCACGGCGGCCGAGATCGGCACGGCGATTCCGACCATTCCGCTGCGGCAGGACTCCTCCCCGGCGTTCAAGCCGTTCGAGCAGCCCGTCATCGCCTACGACAAGGTCCGCTATGTCGGCGAGCCCATCGCGGTGGTGCTGGCCGAAAGCGCTGCCGCCGCCGAGGACGCACTCGATGCCATCGGCGTCGCCATCGATCCGTTGCCGGCGGTCGTCACCAGCACCGCCGCCCTGAGCGATCAAAGCTTGCTGTTCGAAGCTGCGGGCACGAACCGGTCGTTCACAATGACCGGCGTACGCGGCGACGCCGCGAGCGCATTTGCGGATGCCCCTTACATGCGCCGCGAAAAATTCGCGGTCCAGCGGCACGCCGCGGTGCCCATGGAGCCGCGCGGCCTGCTTGCCGAATGGGACGGCGCTCGCCTCACCGTGTTCGGCGCGGCCAAGGTTGCCTTTCTCAACCGGCGCATTCTGGCGAAGCAGATAGGATTGCCCGAGAACGCGATCCGGATGGTGGAAAACGATGTCGGCGGCGGCTTTGGCGCGCGCGGCGAATTCTATCCGGAGGATTTTCTGATCCCCTTCGCCGCGCGCCTCACGGGTCGCCCGGTCAAATGGATCGAGGACCGCCGCGAGCATCTCGCCGCCACCAACCACGCCCGCGAGGCCGAATGCGAGCTGGAGATCGCCTGCGACAGGGACGGCACGATCCGGGCGCTGCGTGGCCACGCGCTCACCGATCAGGGCGCTTACATCCGCACCAACGGGCCGACCGCCGCCCGCAACGTCGCGCAGGTGCTCACCGGGCCCTATCGTGTTCCTCATGTCCGTATCGACGTCTCCTTGATGATGACCAACAAGACGCCGGCGGGGACCTATCGCGGACCTGGACGCTACGAAGCCGACTTCTTTCGCGAGCGGCTGTTCGACATCGCGGCGGTCGAGCTCGGTCTCGATCCAGTCGAATTCCGCAGGCGCAATCTCGTAACCGAACCCGAGATGCCTCACCGACTCGCGACCGTGGAACCGCTCGCGATCGAGAGCGAAACCGACAGTGGCGATTACGCAATGACGCTCACGCGCTGCCTGCAAGAAATCGACTGGAGTGCGAAGGCGCCCATGCAGGGCAAGCTGATCGATGGCCGCTACCGCGGCACCGCGATCGGCTGCTATCTCGAGGGCGGCGCGTCCGGCCCAAGCGAGACCGCGCGGCTGGTGCTCGAACCCGATGGCAAGGTGTCGGTCTACGTCGGCTCTTCCTCCATCGGGCAGGGGCTCGAAACGGTCTGCGCGCAGATCGCGGCCGACGCGCTGGAAATGCCGATGGAGGACGTCAACGGCGTGTTTCACGGCTCGACCGATCACGTCAGCGACGGCTGCGGCTCGTACAGCTCGCGCGCGGTGGTGATGGGCGGCAACGCCATCGTCGCAGCGGCGGCTAAACTGCGCGATGCTATTGGGGCAGATGCGGCCGCGCGCTGGGGCTGCGCGGCCAAGGACGTCAAGATCGACGCCGGCGCGGTGCGCGGCCCCGACCGGCAACCGCTGCCGCTCGCCGCCTTTGCCGGAACCGCGGCGGAGGCCACTTATGCCAGCAACAAACGCACCTACAGCTACGGTGCGCACGCCGCCCACGTTGCCGTCGATGCCAAGACCGGACACATCGAGCTTCTCGATTATGTCGCGGTCGAGGACGCCGGGCGCATCATCAATCCGCTGACCCTGCACGGACAGGTGGTGGGCGCCATCGTGCAAGGTCTCGGCGGCGCGTTCCTGGAACATTTCGTCTATGACCAGGAGGGCCAATTGCTCACGGGTTCGTTCGCGGATTATCTCATGCCGACCGCGAGCGACTTCCCGCGCATCCGCGCCATCGCGCTCGAGGAGCGGC
>DASQXF010000320.1:0-4314 GCA_035639895.1 Xanthobacteraceae bacterium | reverse complement strand
CGTTCGAGGCCAGCACCCGGCTGTGCGATACCTGCCTGCAATGCGAGTATCTGGATGCGTGCGGAGGCGGTCATCTTGCACAACGATGGTCGTCCGAGCGCAAATTCGACAACCCGAGCGTCTATTGCGAGAGCTGGAAGCGCATCTTCGACCACATCTGGAACCGGATCGCTCCCACACTGATCGTCGAGTTCGAGGACACCGCCGCGCCTCGGGGCTCAGCATTGTCGCCGCCGACGAACAGGCGGCGCGCGCCCAAGATGTGATCGCACGATCTCGGCGTTGCGCGGCTCGATCGGGCGCAATGGTCGCTGACGATCAACGGCCTGGTCGAGCGGACTGAGCTATTGCTTGAGCCGATAGCCGGTCTTGAAGATCCACCATATTGCCGCCAGGCAGATGGCGAGGAACAGGATGGTCATCGCCAAGCTGAGGCCCACGCTCACATCGGCGGTCTCGAAGAAGCTCCAGCGAAAGCCGCTGATCAGATAGACGACCGGATTACACAAGGCGACCGTCTGCCACGCCGGAGGCAGCACGTTCACCGAATAGAAGGTGCCGCCCAAAAACGTCAGCGGCGTGATGATCAGCAACGGTACCACCTGCAGCTTCTCGAATCCATCGGCCCAGATCCCGAGGATGAAGCCGAACAAACTGAAGCTCACGGCGGTGAGGAGCAGAAATGCGACCATCCACACCGGGTGCGCGATATGCATGGGCACCAGCAGCCATGATGTCGCCAGCACGACCAGACCGAGGATGACCGATTTGGTGGCGGCCGCTCCGACATAACCGAGCACGACCTCGAAAGAGGAAACCGGGGCCGACAGGATTTCGTAAATCGTGCCCGTGAACCTGGGAAAGTAGATGCCGAATGATGCATTCATGACGCTCTGCGTCAGCAGCATCAGCATAATCAGTCCCGGGACGATGAAGGCGCCGTAGCTCACTCCCTCCATCTCGCTCACTCGCGAGCCGATCGCCGCGCCGAACACCACGAAGTACAGCGAGGTCGAAACCACGGGCGAAACAATACTCTGCCACAGCGTGCGCCCGGTGCGCGCCATTTCGAAAGCGTAGATCGCGCGTACCGCCCGCAGGTTCATTGTCTCTGTCTCACCAGATCGACGAAAATGTCTTCCAGCGAACTTTGCGTCGTATGCAGGTCACGGAACCGGATGCCTGCAACGCTGAGGTCCTGGAGCAAGGCGGTAATGCCGGTGCGCTCGCCTTGGGTATCGTAGGTGTAGATGATTTCGCCGCCGCCCGGCACAAGCGTCAGCCGATGCCGCGCAAGCGCCTCCGGTATGGCGTCGAGCGGCTTTTGGAGGTGAAGCGTCAGTTGCTTCCTGCCAAGCTTGCGCATGAGCTCCGCCTTGTCCTCGACGAGAATCAGTTCGCCCTTGTGCATCACGCCGATGCGGTCGGCCATCTCTTCGGCTTCTTCGATATAGTGGGTCGTCAGGATGATGGTCACGCCCTCGGCGCGCAGCGCGCGCACCATGTCCCACATGTCCTTGCGCAGTTCGACGTCGACGCCGGCGGTCGGCTCATCGAGAAAGAGGATCTGCGGCTCGTGCGCGAGCGCCTTGGCGATCAGCACCCGCCGTTTCATGCCGCCGGACAGCGTCATGATCTTGCTGTCCTTTCTCTCCCACAGCGACAACTCTTTGAGCACCTTTGCGATATAGTCGGGATTGCGCGGCTTGCCGAACAATTCGCGGCTGAACGACACCGTAGCCCAAACCGTTTCGAACGCATCGGTCGTCAGTTCCTGCGGGACGAGACCGATCATCGAACGGGTCATCCGGTAATCTCGGCCGATGTCGTAACCTGCGACTGAGACGCTGCCTTCGGTCAACGTCACAATCCCGCAGATGATGCTGATCAGCGTCGTCTTGCCTGCGCCGTTCGGACCGAGCAGCGCGAAGATCTCGCCACGGCGAATGTCGAGATTGACGCGCTCCAGCGCCCGCAAGCCGGAGGCGTAAGTCTTCGAAACGTTTGTGACCGACAGAATGGGCTGCATGGGAAGCAACGGCTGCGCGCCCAGCAATGGCCGACGCAGCAGCGTGTATAAGGCCGAATGTGGCGGATGGAGGGACGGAGCTCGCACCAGCCATCGTGAGTGCAAGGAGCCCTGCCTTCAGCAGAATTTGCGCTAGACCTAAGGCGTCCTCGCTCCCGCAGCTCGTCGATTGTGGCGAGCACCCGGCCGGTGCAGAGAAACCCCCCGATTCTGTGAGGCTAGCAATCTTGTTGACAGTCACGGCCAAAATTGGCCAGCGTCAGCAAGTCGCGCCAGAGATTTCTTGCCGCGACGCATATTGATGCGTCCCATGAATCTTGCACTATGGCTCGAACGCGCGGGGAAAAGTCATCCGGCCAGTCCGGCTGCGGCGCTGGGCGAACGAGTGATCCTCGATTACGGCGCGCTCGCCACGCGAGTCGCGCGGCTTGGCGGCGCGCTGCGCACGAGCTGCAAGCTTGCCCCCGGCGACCGCGCCGCGATCGTTGCAAAGAATTGCGACGGCTATCTCGAAACGCTCTACGCGATTTGGCACGCCGGCCTCGCCGCCGTGCCCGTCAACGCCAAGCTGCACGGCGCCGAGATCGGGTACATCCTTGAACATTCCGGCGCTCGCATATGCTTCGTCTCGCCCGACCTCGATGCGGAAATCGCGCCATTCGCGCCCAACTCGCTCGAGAAGATGATCGTCATCGGCAACTCGGACTACGAGCGGCTATTCGCAGCGGATGCGATTTCGGCGGTCCCACGCGCACCCGAGGACTTGGCCTGGCTCTTCTACACATCGGGGACGACCGGCCGGCCCAAAGGCGCGATGCTCACCCATCGCGTGCTCTCGGTGTTGAGCCATGCCTATGCGGCGGAGGTCGATCCGGTCATGCCGGGGGACGCCATCCTGCATGCGGCGCCGATGAGCCACGGCTCGGGCCTCTATATCATGGCGCATGTGGCGCGGCTCGGGATCAACGTCGTTCCGGAATCCGGCGGCTTTGAGCCGGCCGAGATTTTTCGCCTGTTCGGCCGTTGGCCGCGCGCCTCCATGTTCGCGGCGCCGACCATGATCAAGCGGCTGGTCGAGGCGGCGAGTGACTGCGACCCGCGGAACATTCGCAGCATCGTCTGGGGCGGCGCGCCTATGTATGTCGAGGATGCACTGCGCGCGCTCGATCGTTTCGGCCCGCGGCTTGCGCAGATCTATGGGCAAGGCGAGAGCCCGATGACGATCACGACGCTGTCGAAACAGGACATCGCCGACCGTGGTCATCCGCGCTGGCGGGCAAGACTCGCCTCCGCCGGCCGGCCTTATGCCTGCGTCGAGGTGATGATAGCGGATGACGACGACCGTGGACTGCCTGTCGGAGAGACGGGCGAAATTCTCTGTCGCGGGGATGTGGTGATGCCGGCCTATTGGCAAGATGCGCGAGCATCTGCCGCCACTTTGCGCAACGGATGGCTGCATACGGGGGATGTCGGCAGCTTCGATTCCGACGGGTATCTGACGCTCAAGGATCGATCCAAGGACGTTATCATCAGCGGCGGCTCCAACATCTATCCGCGCGAGGTCGAGGAGGTGCTGCTCAAGCACGCGCGCGTGCGAGATGTCTCCGTCATCGGACGGCCGGACCGCGAATGGGGCGAGATCGTCGTAGCCTACGTCGTTGGCGAAGCACCTGCCGGCGAACTCGACCAGCTTTGTCTTGACGCAATCGCCCGGTTCAAGCGTCCGAAGGACTACGTCTTCATCGATGCCTTGCCAAAGAACAACTACGGGAAAATTCTCAAGACCGAATTGCGCGCAATGGATGCGAAGCGAATAAGCGACCAAGGCTGATCGTTCGAGAGGAACAGTAGGGGCGATTGCATAATGGCTCCCAAGCGCTTCTGGGCGGAGTTCAAGTCGAGCGAATTCGCCGCACTCGATCCCAATTCCACCGTGGCGGTCTTGCCGGTCGCCGCGACCGAGCAGCATGGCCCGCATCTTCCGGTCATAACCGATAGTGCGATTGGCGAGGGGCTAATCGAGACCGTGCTCGCACGCTTGCCCGACGATCTCAACGTGCTGGTCCTGCCGATGCAGACGATCGGGAAGTCAGACGAGCATCTGCGCTCCCCCGGCACCATTACCCATTCGGCGGAGAATCTCGTGCGCAGCTGGTTCGAGATCGGCGAGGGCGTGCACCGCGCCGGCTTGCGCAAGATGGTCATCGCCAGTTCGCACGGCGGCAACATGGATGTGATCGGTATTCTCGCGCGCGAGTTGCGCGTGCGGCTCGCAATGCTGGCGG
>DASQXF010000319.1:0-5682 GCA_035639895.1 Xanthobacteraceae bacterium | reverse complement strand
AACGCCTCGCTCGACCTGTTCGAGCGAGAACCGCGGCTGCGGCAAGTTGCGGATATCGCAACCGCCCTCGAGCATGGCCTCGCGCCGTGCCGCGGCTCCCCCGGCGTCAAGGACGTGCGGGTGAAGGGCGCTATCGGCGTGGTTGAGCTTGACCGCATCGACGATCTCGAGGGCTTGCGCGCGCGTTTCCTGGACGAGGGGGTGTTCGTGCGCCCGTTCGGCTCAATTATCTATCTCACGCCCGCCTTCACGATCGACGCGGAGGAGCTTGCGAAATTAATGGGGGCGGTCGTGAACGTGCTGCACGAACACAGTTAACAATGCGACGGACGCTCGCGCTATTGCGCTGCGCGCTGAACTTCAAAATCCCACCGCCGTGCCGTGCAGATCGTATTCGCCGGCGCGCTCGATTCGCACGGTCGCAATTTCGCCCGGGCGCAGCGGGCGGCGGCTTGCCACATGGACGACGCCATCGATCTCCGGTGCATCGCCGCGCGTGCGGCCCTTGGCCATCATGCCAGTGTCTGCACGCGACCTGCCGCCAGCTGCAATCTCGTCGATGATCACCTGTTGGCGGGTGCCGATCTTGCGCTTGAGGCGCCGCGCCGAGATCGCTTGTTGGTGCGCCATCAAGCGATGCCAGCGCTCCTCCTTCACGGCCTGCGGCACGGCGTGCGCGAGCTCGTTGGCCCGCGCCCCCGCGACCGGCTCGTAGCGGAAGCAGCCGACCCGATCGAGCTCGGCCTCATCGAGCCAATCCAGCAGCAGCCGAAAATCGTCATCGCTCTCGCCGGGAAAGCCGACGATGAAGCTCGAGCGAATCGCGAGCTTCGGACAGATCTCGCGCCAGCGGGCGATACGCTGCAGCGTCTTCTCCTGCGCAGCCGGCCGGCGCATGCGGCGCAGCACCGCGGGCGCGGCGTGCTGGAACGGGACGTCGAGATAGGGCAGCACTTTGCCGTCCGCCATCAACGGAATGATCTCGTCCACGTGCGGATATGGATAGACGTAGTGCAGGCGCACCCAGGCGCCGAGTTCGCCGAGCGCGCGCGCAAGATCGAGAAATTTTGCCCGCACCTCGCCGCCCTTCCACGCGCTCGCCGCATATTTGAGATCGCTCCCGTAGGCAGAGGTGTCTTGCGAGATGACCAGCAGCTCCTTCACGCCTGCGGTGACGAGGCGTTCGGCCTCGCGCAATACGTCGGCGGCGGGGCGCGAAACGAGATCGCCGCGCAGCTTGGGGATGATGCAGAAGCTGCAGCGGTTGTTGCAGCCTTCGGAAATCTTCAGGTACGCATAGTGGCGCGGCGTGAGCTTGATGCCTTCCGGCGGCAGCAAGTCGAAGAACGGGTCATGGCGCGGTGGCAGCGCACGATGCACCGCCGCGACTACGCTCTCGTATTGGTGCGGCCCGGTGACGGCGAGAACGTGCGGATAGCGCGCCGTGATCTTCTCGGGCTCGGCGCCCATGCAGCCGGTCACGATCACCTTGCCGTTCTCGTTGAGCGCCTTGCCGATGGCGGCCAACGATTCCGCCTGGGCACTGTCGAGAAAGCCGCAAGTGTTCACGACCGCCAGATCGGCGCCGGCATGCGAGCGGGCGAGCTCATATCCCTCTGCGCGCAGTCGCGTAATGATGCGTTCGCTGTCGACCAGCGCCTTGGGGCAACCCAGTGAGACGAAGCTCACCCGCGGAGCGCGCTCGCTCGGCCGATGTCGGCTTTCCATGCCGAGGGGCTACCCCAGGGGCGGGGAGGGGGCAAGCGGTCTGCGATCCGTGTGAGACCGAGGCCGCCCACCGTCATTGAATGTTCACGATTGGCGCCTATATGAGGAGTGTCGCTCGCGACCGAGCTGCCGACCGCGGATGTACCGGCGGTGGCAAGGTTGCGGGACGACGTAGGCCCGCCAGGAGAAATTCCAGGCGGGTTTTTGTTTTCGCGCCTGCGCCAGCCCACCTCGTCGCCTCGCATCAGAGGATGGGGTGGAACTCGGCAAATTCCTCACGTTCGGTATCACCGTATGGTGGGTCATTGAACCATCACTACGCGGCCGTCATTGAACCTCAAGAGCGCCGGAGGCGACTAACCCTTGATGCGGCTGGGCTGGTCCGAGGCGAATTGATGCTGATCCTGAAGTACTTCCTGGTCGTGGGCGCCGTTTTGACGGCGGGCCTCATTGCGCTTAATGCCCATCTCGCGCCCGCTGGTTCGATGACTCCGGCGATGGTTCATTCCGCAACAAGCGCCTCGCTTCCGACCGTCGCGCCAAAGGCGCAGCCGCCGGAACCCGAATTGGCTGTTCAGCAGGCCGTTACGCCGCCCAAGGAGGCCTCTCCGCCGCGCCGTTCTCAACGCTCGGCTCGCGCCCACCGCCGCGCGCACTGATCCGGGCTGTTCGGCCGGACGCCTTTTCTGCAGAAATGTCACAGCGCCGAAATTTAAGGGCGCGCCGATTGTCGGCGGGGAGCGCGCGCATTACCCTTTGACGGTCGCGGTCCGCCCTCATGGCCGTGACAAATGCTCCTGCGAGAGAGAGCCCCGGCCGTCATATCACCCACGGCCGGGGCTTCTTTCTGGGCGCTGAGCCGGGGTCCGCTGCGCAAATCTGCGAAACCCGCCCGCGCCTGCGGCAACCGGCGGCTTGCAATCGGGACTGTCTTCGCCCATTCAGGCTTCGGCCGGAAGCGAAGGGGTATAAGGCGGCGGTTTCCGAGGGGCGCGATGGAAGTTTCACCGGCGAGGCGGCCGGAGTCCTCATCACTCGTATCGATTCAGGCGCTGCGAGCCATCGCGGCGCTGCTCGTGTTCTGGGGACATGCAATCAACGCTGTGACCGCGCAAGTCGCGGCGGAGTTTCCGCATTTATATGGCCCCTTCGGCGTCGATATTTTCTTTGTCATTTCCGGATTCGTGATGGTTTACTCCTCCGAAAGTCTGTTCGGACGGCCCGGCGCTCCGAGCAAGTTCTTCGCCAGGCGCATTGCGCGCATCGTGCCCCTCTACTGGGCGGCTACAGCGATCCTGGTTTGGTTCGTTGTGCCATACGCTTCCACAAAGGCGGTCCTTGGCTCATTATTTTTTGCTCCACACATTCCTTCGGAGGCGCCGCTTCTTTTCGTCGGTTGGACGTTGATCTTCGAAATGTTCTTCTACGCCGTGTTTGCGATCGCACTATTGGCGAAACGGCGTTTCGCAGTCGTGGCCGGCGCCAGCGTATTTCTGGTCGCTTTTTCTGTGGTCTTTGGCCCCGCGCCAAGCACTGACAATCTCTGGGGACCGCCAGCCGCAAGTTCGGTCGCTTATCTCGCTGATCCGGTCATTATGGAATTCATATTCGGCATGATGATCGCGCTCGTCTATCGAGCGGGTGTTCGTCTGCCGATATGGGCCACAATCAGTCTACTCATTGCCGCTTTCATCTGGTTTGCGGCAACCGTACCCTGGGTCCCGCGGCCGTACGGCGCCGGCATCGCCGCAGCACTCATCTTAGCCGCGGTGTCGCTGTCGTCGATATCCAGTCCAAAGGGCAACCCCTTTACCCGTACCGTGGTGTTTTTGGGCGACATTTCCTATGCGCTCTATTGCACGCACCTCCTGTCATTTAGTTTTGTGGCTTGGATTGTTGCCAAGCTTGCCATCAGCCCGGTCGGCCACGCATGGGCATATTTCGCTGCCATGCTTGCGACAGGTCTCGTCATCGCCGCTGGGACGTATCTCCTGTTCGAAAAGCCGACGACCAACTTTTTAAAGAGAGTGATTGAACGGCCTCGCCTGCCAGCGACCTCGGCAATTGCCGTCCCCGAAATCGTCGGCCGGGGGGCTCGCTCCAGGTTGTAGGCGGGATTCGGCAAAGGTTCGATCGATCAAGTCAGGCCGCGAGAGGCCCTTGCGCGCATGAGAGTCTGACTCAAACAGACTGATTGCGCGGACTCCATCTTCTCGGAGGTTCGTTCGAGCCAGCCGTCACGTTGGCCGCCGGTGGATTGTCTCGTTTCCGGCGGCAGCGCCGAAGAGCTGACGACTGCTCACGCTTTGTCTTTTCATCTGTCGACCCGACGCTGATCTGGCTGTCGTCAAGGCCGTTGACATATATGCATAGATATGCATATACACGGCCATGCAATTAGCTGTATTCGAAACGCTCGCCGATCCCACCCGACGCCGCATTGTCGAGGCGCTGCGCGACGGCGAGCGGCAGGTGAATGACATCGTGCGGCAGGCCGGAATTCACCAGTCCGGCGTCTCTCGCCACCTCCGGATTCTGCACGACTCGGGCTTTGTCTCGGTGCGACCGAACGGGCAACGCCGGCTCTACGCGCTGCGGGCGGAGCCCTTTCGCGAGCTCGAGGCGTGGCTCGCGGGCTACCAGCGGCTCTGGGAGGTCCGCCTCGACCGCTTCGGCGCCGCGCTCGAGGAACGACGCAAGGGCCGCGGCGCCACCAGAAAGGAGCCACATCGATGAGTGAGACGAGCACATCAACCGAGGCGGCGCAGGCGAAGGTGGTCATTGAGCGCACGTACCGCGCGCGGATCGAGGATTTGTGGGAGCTGTGGACGACGAAGGCGGGCTTCGAGTCGTGGTGGGGTCCCGAGGGTTTTCGCGTCGAGGTCCACGCCCTCGAGGCGCGCGCGGGGGGCGCGCTCGAGTACGACATGATCGCACACGCGCCCGATGCGATCGCCGCTATGAAGCGCATGGGCCAACCGCTGTCCCACCGCACGCGCGGACGGTTCGCCGAGTTCAAGCCGCTCGAGCGGCTGACGCTCGTGCACGTGATCGACTTCATCCGGGGTGTCGAGCCCTACGAGAGCATGATCGAGGTCGACTTCGAGCGCTCGGGCGACCACGCTCGGATGGTGGTCACGGTCCACCCTCACCGCGACCCGCACTGGACGAAGATGTCGATCGAGGGATTCCGCAGCCAGCTCGCAAAGCTCGACAAGCGGTTCGACGGACCGGGGCGATAGCTCTCCGCACCGCAGTGGAGGCGACGCATCGTCTACGGGACGTCGCCACGGGCCGTTGGACCAAAGACAGGCGCTGGTTGGGTGGCCGCAATGGCCGCCTTCGCCAAGAGTTGGCGGCGGATACGACCAAGCATCCAATAAGCGAAAGCCCCGACCGCCGTCAGGTTTTGCGGTCGGGGCTTCCATGGAGGGTTGAGAGTTACGCTTCGCCCCCTCCCGATCCCCTGAAGCGTAACGATCACACGCTAGTGCCGTCGCGCGCGATCAGCAATGATGCGCGCTCGAAAGAAATTCACTGTGACATTTCTGCAATATCAAGATAGGGCGTCTTCGACCCCTTCTGATGGCGCCTATCCCGGCAGGCCAAAGTGATCACCTCGCGGGGCGCTTTCCGCTTATCGTCGAGGCATTGGCCAGTTGCAGATGGCGGCCCGGCATCATCGATGCGAGACCGCCGGCGGCCGTTCATCAATAATAAGGTGATGCGTAGCCGTACCTGTAGGCCGGATAGCCGTAGCTATAAGCCGGATAGCCGTAGCTGTAGGCCGGATAGTACGACCTATAGCCGTAGCCATATCCGTAATACGGAGACGCGTAATAGGGGCGCGCAAAGGCGCTTCCGACGATCGCGCCAAGGGCGAATCCGCCGAGCGCCGGCCCCCACCATCCGCCGCCCCTCCAACGGGCATCCGCCGTAGTGGGCGTGGCAACC
>DASQXF010000318.1:0-6205 GCA_035639895.1 Xanthobacteraceae bacterium | reverse complement strand
TCGTTCATGGACTACATGCTTCCGACGGCGTGCGAAATACCGAGCATGCACCTGATCCATCAACATTCACCTTCCCCGCTCAATCCGCTCGGCGTCAAGGGCGTCGGTGAAGGCGGTCCTATTGCGCCGCCAGCCGTTATTGCCAACGCCGTGTCCGACGCGCTGCGCCCGTTCGCGGTCGAGTTCAATCGGTTACCGGTGAAGCCAGAGCTTATCCAGCAGGCGATCGCATCGGCGATACTCTCGCGCTGATGCGGCCGAGAGCTGTGTCATTTGGATACCGAGAGCAGCGAGAGCGCCGCAATCCGTACTCACTGACCGGGGCGGGCTCGCCGTTACGCCGTGAAGGCTTGCGCAGGTTGTCTAGATTGCCTGCGTTGCGGCACCGGAATGAAAACTAGTCTAAGTGGCCGAAAATAAACTACCGTCGTACCAGGATGAAAGTCGCGGCTGCCGTCGCTACGCCGAACGTCAGCATGAGCAGCAGCATCGGCATGGCATCCGCTGCATGCGAGATGACGTGGCCGCCGAGCTGGGCAGCGACGGCTGCGATTCCCATCTGGATAAAACCGGTAACGCCTGATGCGGTACCTGCAACCTGCGGCCGTATGCTCACGGCGCCCGCGATCGAGGTCGGCAGCAGCAGGCCGTTGCCGAACCCGATGATAATTTGCGGCAGGAAGATTGTGAACATGTCCCAGCCCGGCAATGCGACGTAGACCAACACGTTCAGCAAGCAGCCGGCGATGGTGAGCGCGATCCCCCACCGGATCAAAGCGTCAATGCCGAAGCGCGTCGTCAGCCGCGAAATCGCGAAGTTGCCGGCCATGAATCCGACCGAGGGAACGAAAAACCATAGCCCGTACTCGGCCGACGTGCGTCCCAGCATGCTCACCACGATGTGGGGCGCGGCGCCGAGGAAACTGAAGAACGGCGCCGATCCGAGCCCGGCGCAGAGCGCGTAGCCGAAGAAGCGCGGGCTCGTCGCCAACGCCGCGAGGTCGGCGCGGAAATGACGTTCCGAGTTCGGCGCAAGTGAGAGATTACGGGTCTCCGGCAAATCCAGCATCGCCCAGGCGCATACCGCGAAACTCACGGCCGCCGTGAAGGCAAAGATTGCCTCCCACCCGAAAAGTGTGTCGAGGATACCTCCGATGAGTGGCGCGACCATCGGCATGAGCACCACGACCGAGGTGACCAGCCCGATCATGGAGGCCGCGTGTTGGCGGTCGTAGAGGTCGCGGATGATCGCGCGGCCGATGGTCTGACCGGTCGAGGCGCCAAGCGACTGCGCGACACGCGCGATGACAAGGCTTGCGATGCTGGCTGCGAAGATGGCAGCCGTGCTGGCGATCGTCGCCAGCGCAAGGCCCGCCAGCACGACGGGCCGGCGGCCGAAACGATCCGACAATGGCCCGAACACGAGCTGCGCCGCCGCCAGACCCACAAGATAGAGCGAGACCGTAAGCTGGACATGGGCGGCATCAGCCGCGAGCTTGGCCGCGAGCCCCGGCATGGCCGGCACCAGAATGTTGAGGGACAGCGAGCTCATGCCCGCCATGGCGATCAGCAGCGCCAGCAGCCGCAACGGCGTGCGACGCGCCTCGCTCCCATCCTTTCCCGTCGGCTCGCGCAAGGGATCGGTCCAGCGGCTTCAGTTTCCGCGAAGCGGTCGGCTTGCGGCAGCAAGCCAGGGGCGCGTCTCGGTATCGAGCAATGGCGCCAGCGTCTCAAAGACCCGGGCGTGATACGCATCGAGCCAGGCGGCCTCCTCCGGCGTGAGCATCTCGGCCACGATTAGCCGGCGATCGATGGGCGCGAGCGTAAGCGTCTCGAATGCGTTGAGCGGCTTTTCCGCGCTGGCAACCGGCGCGGTGCGAACCACCAGCACCAAATTCTCGATGCGGATCCCGTAGGCGCCGGCTTTGTAGTAACCGGGCTCGTTCGACAGAATCATCCCGGGCTTGAGCGCGGTGGTGCCGAGCTTAGAGATGCGCGCCGGGCCTTCGTGCACCGAGAGATAACTGCCGACGCCGTGGCCGGTGCCGTGATCGAAGTCGAGACCCTGGAGCCACAAAAACTGGCGCGCAAAGGAATCGATCTGTGCGCCGGTCGTTCCCTCGGGAAAGACGGCGCGGGCGACTGCGATGTGACCCTTGAGCACGCGGGTGAAACGGTCGCGCATCTCGGCGGTCGGCTCACCGACCGCAACGGTGCGGGTGACGTCGGTGGTGCCATCCTCGTATTGGGCGCCGGAGTCGATGAGAAACAACTCGCCCGGCGCGATGATCCGATTGCTCTTTGTCGTAACGCGGTAGTGCACGATCGCGCCGTCGGGGCCGGCCGCCGCGATGGTCGGAAAAGAAATGTCCTTGAGCAGACCGGTGTCGCGGCGAAAGCTTTCGAGTGCCGCCACGGCGTCAATTTCGGTGAGCTTGCCGCGCGGCGCCTCGCGATCGAACCAGGCGAGAAACCGAGTGAGGGCGGCGCCGTCGCGAACGTGCGCCGCGCGCGTGCCGGCGATCTCGACGTCATTTTTGACGGCCTTCATCAACGCGATCGGACAGGCCCCACGGCTGACTTTGCCGCCGTGGCTCGTGATGAGGCGCGCGAGCGCCTCGCCTGCGGTGCCCTGGTCGAGCCGCACGTCCTTGCGTTGCCGGCCGAGCTCCTCGAGCGCGCGCGCGAAGTCGGAAGGTTCGCAAACGTCGACGAGCGTCTCGAGGCGGCTGCGTACCTCGTTCGAGAGCTTTCGGCCGTCGATATAGAGCGAGGGCCGATCCGCCTGCGAAATGACGGCGAAGGCGAGCGGAAGCGGCGTGTGAGCGACGTCGGCGCCGCGGATGTTGAACGTCCAGGCGACGGCGTGGGGGTCCGACACGACCAGCGCGTCGGCGCGTTGCTTTGCCAGCTCGGCGCGAATGCGGGCGAGCTTTTCGGCGGTCGCTTCGCCAGCGAAGCGCAGATCGTGCAGCTTGACCGCTCCGAGCGGTGGCGCAGGCCGGTCGGTCCAAATGGCGTCGATCAAATCGGGCTCGACTGCGATCAGCTTCGCGCCGACAGCGGCGCAGGCCTTCT
Source organism: Xanthobacteraceae bacterium (assembly GCA_035639895.1). GTDB lineage: Bacteria > Pseudomonadota > Alphaproteobacteria > Rhizobiales > Xanthobacteraceae > VAZQ01. The sequence goes on along the minus strand of DASQXF010000318.1, from coordinate 3,127 downwards.
CCAGCCGCTCCACGGCCTCGATGGTGTGCAGCCAGGGATCGTAGCCGAGCCGGTCGTCCGCCGTGAGATTCTCTCCAATCCATCGATCGAGTGGCATCTCGATCAGGTGTTCAATCGTGAAGATCGAGGTATCCACCTGGTTGCGCACCTGCAGGGTATAGCGCCCGTCGACGAACAGCACCGCGCGATGCATCAGGACGATGGCGACGCCGGCGGAGCCGGTAAACCCGGTCAGCCAGGCGAGGCGTTGCTCGCAGGATGGCACATATTCGTTCTGGTGGCGGTCGGAGCGCGGCACAATGAAACCGGTCAAGCCGCGGCGCGCCAGCTCGGTGCGCAATGCGGCAACACGAGGTCCGCTGGCGGCGTGTTCGGTGTCGTCGTCGAATGACTGGAAATGGGCCTCGAACATGGCGGCAATCTATTGAGCCCACTGCAGCCCGGCAATGCTCTCGCGATCCGGCTGCCGAAGACTGAGCGTCAGCCGGCAGAGCACTTCGCCGCGCGCCGCAGCGCCGGGCGTACGAGAATGAGCGTCGCCCAATTCTCGAGTGTGAGGCGGTGTACGAGGACGAGGCCGCGCGCGCGATAGCTGGCGAGCGCGGCGGCGGCTTGCGGCACGAGCAGGCCCGAGAGCACCACATGTCCTTTGGGCGCAACGAGCCGTGCGATCGGCGTTGCTAGCTCTCTGAGCGGATCGAGCAGAATATTTGCAAGAATCAGTCGGTAGGGGGCACGGACGCGGAAGGCTGCAGCGCCCAGACCGGCGGCATGGATGACTTCAACCGCGCCACCTACCCGGTTGATGCGCGCGTTGCCGCGCGCAATGGCGACGGCGCGCCGATCGAGATCGCTTGCAAGCACCGGTCGACGCAACGACTTAGCCACCGCGATGGCAAGCACCCCGCTGCCTGTGCCGACGTCAAGCGCAACAGCTTGCTTGCGCCGTTTGCGAGAATGGGCCGATGGGCGCCTGGCGGCAGGCCTGTGCCTCCATGCCTTCACGATCCGGTTGATGGCGAGCAGGCAGCCGCGCGTGGTCCCGTGGTGACCGGTGCCGAAGGCGAGGCTTGCGTCGATCTCGATGCCGATCCGGTTGGCCCGCACTCGCGCGCGCGCATGCGCTGCATGCACGACGAAACGGCCGGCCTCGACCGGCTCGAGGCCTTCGAGGCTCTTGGCCACCCAGTCCGTCGGCGCGAGCGTCTCGAACGTCAGCGCGCGGGCTGCCGCCGCGCCGGCGGCGGACGCGACCAGCGCCCGCACCGCCGCCTCATCGGGGCGGTCGCGGAAGTGGATGGCAAGCGACCAGCATCGAGGGCCTTCCTCGAAGGCCGAGACCGTGAATTCATTCTCGGCGAGAGCATCGGCGATTTTCCGAGTAGTCGCGGCATCGCTGACGAGCCGGGCGACCACGGTGCCGGCGTCAATGCGCGAAGACTCGGGCATGGGCTCAGGTCCTTATCGCCGATATTCACCGCCTCTTATGCAGAGGCGGCACCCGCCGATTCACAAAATGGTCAACAGCTTATTCGGCGGTTGTCCACAACGTCGCCCGGTTTAGGCGAACTCGCTTTCGGGGCACTGATTCGGGTCTTTTCAAGCTCAGCAGTTGTTTTGCACAGATCTGACCCCAGCGTTGCGGCCTCGCAGCAGCACAGCGAAAGCAGTAGACTTGGCTCTCAGAATAAAAGACCAGGGACGAGCGCCCGTCACGACATGTTCCTGAGCCGCGGCCCCGCGCCGCTTCAGGCCCTCTCTAAGAACATCAAAGAGCATCGGCTCCGCGGTGGCAGCGACTGGCGCGGTGCCCAACCAGGCACGACCGAAGGATGCATGAACGAATAGGCGTGCCGTCCATCGAAGCCCGATCGTCGTGGACCCTGGCGGTCGTCGTGCTGGTGATCCTGGCGCTATCGTTCGGCGCGCCTTGGATCACAATTGTGGCACTCAAGCTGATCGCCGCCGAACTGGGCGACCTGCGCTCGGTTCCGGCTTTGGCGACCGCGTTCGCATGGATCGGCTTCGGCACGGGCGGCCTCGTCATGGGCTACGTCGCCGAACGCGTCGGGGTGCGCTCCACCGTCATCTTCGGCGCCGTGATGATTTTCATCGGGCTTGCGCTGTCGACCGGCGGCAAGCCCTGGCAGCTCTATATCGGCCAAGGCCTTTTCGTTGGCTTTTTGGGAGTCGGCGGCATGAACGCGCCGTTCTACGTTTATATCAGCCGCTGGTTCGATCGCCGCCGCGGCTCGGCGCTGGCGCTGATTTCGAGCGGCAGCTATGTCGCCGGCGCGCTCTGGCCTCCGATTTTCGAGCGCGCCGTCGCCTACGGCAGTTGGCAGCAGACCATGCTCTATTATGGTCTGTTCGAAGTCGCCGTGGTCGTCCCGCTGGCCGCGATATTTCTGCGCCCGCCGCCCGAACTGCCGCTGCCGATCGGCGCGTTCGGCGCCACGTCCGCGGCGAATACCGTTATGGGTTGGCCGCCGAATCTCGTCTTCGCGCTGATAGCCGCGGCGAGCATCTTCTGCTGCGTTCCGATGGCCATTCCGCAGGCGCATTTGCCCGCGTTCTGCAGCGACCTCGGCATCCTCGCATCGCACGGCGCGGCAATGTTGTCGGTGCTGTTGGGCACTGCCTTCGTCAGCCGTCAATTCTGGGGCTGGGTTTCCGATCGCATGGGCGGCCTCAATACGGCACTGACGGGCTCGATGTTCCAAATCGTCGCCATGGCAGCGTTCATGTTCACCCAAGATGAAATCGGCCTGTTCACGGTGTCCGCCGCGTTCGGCCTGGGCTTTGCCGGCATTATCCCGGCCTATGTGCTGGCCATTCGAGAGCTGTTTCCGGCGTCGGAGGCCTACTGGCGCATCCCGACGCTTCTCTTATGCAGCGGGAGCGGAATGGCGCTCGGAGGGTGGCTAGCGGGCGTACTGTATGATCACTTCGGGACCTATGCGCCGGCCTTTGCCGCCGGTGTGGCTGCCAATGCCATCAATCTGGCGATCCTGGGCATGCTGGTGTTCCGACAGAAATCCCGCTGGGCATGGCTTGCTTGACCGCGTGGCGCCGTCCCTTCAATCTGCCGGGAAAGACGGCAAGCGTCGAGCAGGAGCGAGCCCTA
>DASQXF010000317.1:0-7322 GCA_035639895.1 Xanthobacteraceae bacterium | reverse complement strand
GAGCAGCGAGGCGATATAGTCGATATAGGGGCCATAGAGCAGCATGGGCGGACCGTCCGGTACGCCCGTCAGTTCGCACATGCCGGCGAGCGCGGAGAGTTGCGAGCCGAACCCGGGCTGATCCGCGCGCGGGCCGGTCTGCCCCATATTGCAGGTCGATAGCATCACCAGCTGCGGGTTGAGCTTCGAGAGCGCGGCGAACCCCAGCCCGAGGCGATCGATCACGCCCGGCCGCATGTTCTCGATGATGAGGTCGCACCATTGCGCCATGCGGCGCGCGAGCGCCACGCCCGCGGGTTTTTTGAGATCGACCGTGACGCTGTACTTCGAGTCGTTGAAAAAGGCGAAGCAGCCGCTGCGGTTGTAGCCGGGACGATTGTCCTTGAACGGCGGATATTGGATGCGGAAGCCGTCGGGGCGCTCTCTCGATTCCATATGAATGGTGCGGGCGCCGAAATTCGCCAGCACCTTGCCGATGTGGGGACCTGCGGCGTAGCCGCCGAACTCGAGCACCTTGAGCCCGGCCAGCGCCTGCGCGACCGCGGTCATGGGCGAGCGACGAACTCGGTCTGCTCCCTCCCCCGTTGTGGGGGGCTGGGGCGGGGGGTCGTGGTTGTGGCGCAGGATGCGTCCTTCAACACCGACCCCCAACCCCTCCCCAGCCGAAGTCGGGTTTACCCGATTTCGGTCAGTCTTAAGGTGGCCGAACTCGGGCAAGCCCGAGCTCGGGTGGGGAGGGGAGCAGATCGAGTGGGCGGCCGCGAACCGCGCGTCGGGATGGTGACGCAGCGGCGGGCGCTTGCCGTCGATCACGGCGAAACAGCCGCAGAAACGCTCGGCCGAACCCACGACTGCCTGGAAGAAGTCGCGCGCCTCGAGCTGGGGATCGCTGGCGATATCGGCGACGGTTGCCACCGGATAACCCAGCATCTCGCGCCGGTGTCCTTCGTTGAGGAATTCGCGCTTGGTCAGGCGAGCGAAGAATTTCGCGACCGGCGCCTCGATGGCGTCGACCTCGGCCTGGTCGGCCTTGGTGGGATCCCAGCTCTTCCAATCGATGGCGGCGAGCGCACCGAGGTCGGCGCCGCATTCGCGCATCCACGCGACCAGCTGCTCGTTGGTGCGCCGCCCCGCCATGCCGCCGTAGAAGATGAAGTTGATGTAGCCATCGCGGCAGGGCCAGAACACGCGATAGCGCGCGCCCTTGATGGAGCGGCCGGTCATGAAGGCGCCGGCGCGCGTGGGCTCGACGCCGAGAAGGTCGACGAACGCCGGCGCGTGCGAGAGCGCGGCAATGACCGACGCCTGCGCGGACACATCGACGAGATCGCCCTGGCCCGTCGCCTCGCGGCGAAACAGCGCCACCAGCGCGCCAATGGCGGCCTGCGCGCCGGCCCAGCCGTAAGATTGCGGCTCGCTCACCCGCACCGGCAGGCCATCGGGCTCGCCCGCGAGCGCCATGGCGCCGCCTGCGGCCATGAGCTCGATGTCGCTCGCTTTCCATGCGCTGCGTGGGCCGACGCCGCCAAACGGCCGGATCGCCACGACCGCCAAGCGTGGATAATCTCGGCGCAGCGCGGATGGATCGAGATACGCGCAGGACGATTGCGGCGTGAGCAGGCAGATATCGGCGGTGCGCAGCAACTCCTCGAGGCGCACCCGGTCGGCCGCGATATCCACTTCGAGAATGCGTTTGTTGACGTTGAAGGCGCGCCACTCCGAACGGCTGCGGTCGCTGCCGGGCGGCTCGAGCTTGATGACGTCCGCGCCGAGATCGGCCAGCACCCGGCCGGCGAGCCAGCCGAGCCGGTCCGTCGCGTCGATGATCAGGACATCGGATAGGAGCATGGTGGACGATTCACAGTTCCCGTGTCCCGGGCGTAGCGCAGCGTCAAGCAAAGCGTAACGGTGCGCTGCAGACCCGGGACCGTTGCAGTCTGTGGCGGTCCCGGATCAGCAGTGCACCGCTCGCGCTACGCGCTCGCGCTGCACCGCATCCGGGACACGCGCAGGCAGCACCACGCTCAGCGCCCGGTGCGGGCGAGCGAGTGGACCCATCCCATCATGCGCGAGCGCGCGTTCTCGATGTCCTTCTTGCTGAAGAAGTCCTCCGGCTTGACGCGCTCCACCGGATAGATGGGACGCAGGAAGTCGCTTTCGTAGCCGAACGGCACCGTCGCATCGATGCCCATGCCGCCTTCGAACTGCGTATTCGAGGCCGTCCACTGCTTCTCCCCCGCGGTCATGCGTTCGGCCGGCATGAAGGTTTGACCGCGGCCGCCTGGGATCGGATTGAGGATATCGGTGCGCGGATTCACGCGCGTGGTGAGGCACCACATGATGTCGTCCATCGAGTACGGATCGACATCCTCGCTCACCGCGATCGCCAGCCGCATCCCTTGCGAGCAGGAGAGCGCCGCCGCCAGGAAGTTGCGCTGCCAGCCTTCATCGATCTGATGGCGCTTTTTCACCTGGATGACGCAGCCGCCCCAGTCGGTCATGCAGTAGGGGATTACCACGTTCTGCACGATGCCGGGCTGCAGCCGCTCGCACAGCTCGTAGAGCGCCCCTTCGCGCACCGTGGTGTCGATGTTGTGGTCGTCGAGCGTGTGCACGCCGAGCGCGAAGATGATCGGTTTGGTCTTGGGGTCACGCATGGTGACCGCGGTCACGTGGAAGGTCGGCGCCTTATAGGCCTTGCCCATGTAGCCCGCCCACTCCGGATGGAAGTGGAACCGGCCCTGGATGCCGGCGTCCTCCGACTCCTTGGTCTCGAAGCGGCGATCGCGCGGATCGACGTAGCCCTCCAGCACGAGCTCGGAATCGGCGATGGCCATGGCCTCGACGGTGCGCGCCTTGACCAGCCGGATCGGCGTGCCCTGCACGGCGCCGGCGACGCCGATCTCGTCGCAACCCATCGGCAGCACCGCGTAATCGAAACCGGCGCCGGCGAGCAAGGTGCAGGCCGGCGGCACCCCGAAGCACATGGTGATGGGCACGCGTTCCTTCGACTTGTAATATTTGTTGACGACCTGCCACATGTGCGATCCGGGCGAGATCTGGAACGTGCCCACATTGCCCCAGCGGAAATTCATGCGGTTGTAGCCGAGGTCTGAGCCGCCATCGAATTGCGGACCGGTGACACAGCGGATCGCCGAACCAACCGTCAGCTCCGGCTCGTAGGTGGTGTGCCGGATCGCCACCACGTACTCGTTCACGTCCTTCGGCGACTTGATCACGTGCTCCTGGCACGGTGCCTGGTCCTGCGGAATTTCGACCGGCGTGAGCGGACGCCTCAGTGCATAAGCGAGCTTCTTCACGCGCTCGGCGTCGTCCTTCCAGCCGAACATCTTGTTGATCACCTTGATGTCGCCGAACAGGTTGGTGAGCACGCGGTGATTGGGCTTGCCTTTGACCTTGTTGAACAGCACCGGGCAGCCGCCATCCATGTGCTTCTGCAGGCCGGTGACTTCGAGATCCGGATCGACCGGCTTGTCGGTCTCGATCAGGTCTCCCTGCGCGCGCAGCCACTCGAGCGTGCTGCGTAGGTCTGACGCGTGGTGCTGCTTTGCGGGGGAGAGCTTTTCCTTGCGCAGTGTCTTTTGCATGGGTCTGACGCTCCATTTGCCGAAGGCGGTCCGCTGCCGCCGGCCCCCGCGTACCGCCGCGCCGGCTGCTGCATCCGGTACCCGGGGTTCCATTGCATAGAATTCTAAGTATTATGGGCTGGGAACGAAAACCGTGTCAACGTGCGCGGCTCTCCCCATGCAGCGAATGCATCGCGGCAGCGCATCAAAGCTTAATCGTGCCGCACCGCGCCAGCGCAGCCGCGACGTGGCGTCGCGGCGACGGCCCAAGACCCGGATGCCGCAGCGGTCGGAGTTCCCGCCCAGCGAAAGCTCGGGCTATCTGGTGCGCGACGCCCACCGCGCCTTTCAGCGCCTATTGGAGCGGCGCATCGCCGTCTATGGGGTCACGCGCGGCCAGTGGTATTTCCTGCGCGTGTTGTGGAATGAGGACGGCCTCACGCAACGCGAGCTTTCCGCGCGGGTCGGCATGATGGAGCCGACGACCGTGATCGCGCTGCGCAGCATGGAAAAGTCCGGCCTGATCCGCCGGCTGCGCAGCACCGACGATAAGCGCAGGTCGCACGTGTGGCTCACGACCAAGGCGCGGCGCATGCGCAACGAGCTGCTAGCGGTCGCCCGCGGCATCACCGAGGAGGCGGAAGCCGGCATCAGCCGCAGCGACCTCGCACGGTTCCGGCGCGCGATCGCGCGGATGACCGCCAACCTCGACCGGATCAAGCAGTAGCGTTGCACATCCTGCCGGAGCTGGATTGAACCGTCATGCGCGGGCAGAAGCGCGTCGAAGACGCGCGTGAACGCGCTTATGACCCGCGCATCCATCTTCGTTGCAAAAACTTCTTGCGAAAGCGATGGATTGCCGGGTCAGGCCCGGCAATGACGAGCTTAGCGGCCACCTTCGCGGGTTGGTCCCTGATGCATAGGCGCCGCATCAAGGCTTGCGGCTCTGCGCGTTCCAGTAGCGTTCGAGATTGCCGATCAGCGCCGGGCTGAAATGGCAATAGGCCTGCTCGCGCGCGTACACGGCGAAATAGGCGCGGAACGTGTCGAGCGGCTCCTGCGTGATGCGAAAGGCGCGCCGGTTACTCGCGGCGCTGACCACGCCCGAATTGGTCAGTCCGTTGACCACACGCTCGATGGCCGCGCCCATCTCGCCGGTTGGGACGATCTCGTCGCAGATGAGGCGTCCTTCCGCGCTGTCGCAGTCGAGCCGACGCTCGTACTGGATCGCCTGGCGCGCAATGCGATCGCCGGTGAAGCGCGGCATACGCATATTGGCCGCCCCGGGAATAATGCCCTCCTTACGGGCGGGGAGCGTGAGGAAGGCGCCGCGCTCGGCGAGCACGTAGTCCATCACCAGTAAGATTTGGCAATGGCCGCCGATGGCGAAGGATTCGACCGCGGCGACCCAGGGCTTCTCGATCGTGTCGCCGCCGAACTCGTCGGGCGGCGCATCGTCGGCGAAGGCGAGGCCGCGGTAGATCTTGTTGACGTAGCCGAGGTCGCGCTTGAGATACCAAACGAACGGGATGCGCCCGTGGTAGAGATGGGTGAGATTGATGCCGGCGCCGAAGACATGGCGCCCCTTGTATTTCGGATGCTCTACGACGGCGCCGCGCATGACGGCGATCTCGCTCGCGGGATCGAGCAACGCCAGATCGACGCAGATCTCGGCGCCATCGAGCGAGCCTTGATCCTCCGCATTGAGGAAGCGCGGATTGTTCTGCGTCACCACCGCGGCCTTGCCGATGCGCCGAACCGACGCGCCGTTGAGCTCGACCACGCCGTCGCACTGGAACTGCGGCAGCAGCGCTTGCGCGTCGGCACGCGGCAGCAGCATGGCGTGGCAGAGATGCCGGCCGCTGCGCTCGCTGCCGAGCGCGGCCGAGAGGAACAGCCCCTGGTCGATCTCGAGCCCGCTCTTGTCGCGCTGGATCAAGCCATCCTCAGCGGCGAGCTCCTGCGCCGTCGGAACGAGGCCCGGCACCACGTCCGCGGCGCGGATCACCAGTTCCTCGACCCGCACGAAGCGCGAGCGCTGCTGCGTCAGCGCGTCATAAACGGCATCGCCATGGCGGCGCAGAAACCGCACGCGCGCGTCGCGCGCCTTGTCTTGAATGAGTCCCGCCGCGGCGTGCTCGCTCGCATTCCGGCGCGGCTTCTGCGGCAGCCGCCCCAACAGGCGCGCCGACGCTTGCCAATAGGCCGAGAATTTCTCGCGATCGGCGGGAAAGTCGGCGGCCTTGCCCGGTTCCGCCTGCAGCCAGGCATCGACATCGCCGGCAGGCAAGCCCGCCGCGGCGAGGGAGTCGGGTGCATTGATCGTGCGCGCAAATGTCATGGCAGACGACACTAGCCAAACCGTCGGGTGGGCGAAAGCAGGAGCAAAGGCGTCAACCGTGTCACCATCAGCTGACCGCTGGCTCCGCCGATGCACGGCTGCTAAAATTGTGGACGCGCCGCTTTGGCGCGAACCGATCCGAGTGCAATCAAACGAATTGGAGGATCTCGATGACGTCCGGACTTCCGCTCTTGGCCGCAGTTGCGTTTACGGGGCTCGCCATGACGGGTCCGGCGCAGGCGCAACAGGCGATGACCTTCTTCGTCACCAGCGTGGGCAAGGGCAATGGCGCCGACCTCGGCGGACTTGCCGGCGCCGACGCGCACTGCCAGGCGCTGGCCAGAGCCGCCGGCTCGACCAACACCAACTGGCGCGCCTATCTGAGCACGACCGAGCCTGGCGGCGCCGCCGGTGTCAACGCGCGCGATCGTATCGGCAAGGGCCCATGGCAGAACGCCAAGGGCACGGTCGTGGCGAAGAGCGTGGACGATCTCCACTCCGAGTCCAACAATGTGAACAAGCAGACGGCTTTGACCGAGAAAGGCGAGACGGTCAGCGGGCGCGGCGACGCGGTCAACACGCATGACATCTTAACCGGCTCGGACCCGCAGGGCCTGTTCTCCACGGCCGGCGGCGACACCACGTGCGGAAACTGGACGAAGAGCGGCGAGGGCTCTGCGATCGTCGGGCACCATGATCGCGCCGGCTTGCAAAACACGCGGCACATGAATTCTTGGAACTCCTCGCATGGCTCGCGCGGCTGCAGCCAGGACAATCTGAAGGCCTCGGGCGGCGCCGGCCTGTTCTACTGCTTCGTCGCGAATTAAGTTGCGACGAATTGGCTCTGCGCACGTCGGACGGGTTGAGCTCCGCTCCGTCGGATGGCCCGCCAACTCACGTGTCCCGGATGCGGTGCAGCGCGAAACGAAGTGAGCGGTGCACCGCTGATCCGGGACCGCCACGGGCCAGGACGGTCCACGCAAGTCGGGCTTGCCCGACTTGCGCACATTTTAGCTCCGATCTCGGGTAAACCCGAGATCGGTATCTGCAGCGCACCACTTCGCTTCGCTTGTGCTGCGCTGCGTCCGGGACATGTTCTTAACCTAGTGCGTATCCGTCCCTTCACGCCGCCTTGTCGAAATATTTGCGGAGGTTGGCGCGCACGCGCGCGAGCGGCGGGATGGAAAGGTCCGGCAGCGCAAATTCCCGCCCTGTCACCTTTTCATAGACGTCGATATAGGTGGCGGCGGCCTGCAAGATGACGTCTTGCGGAATTTCGGGAACCGGCTCCTTGTAGGGATCGCAGCGCGCGGCCACCCAGCGGCGGATGAAGTCCTTGTCCAGCGTGTCGGGCGGCGCGCCGGCGGCAAAGCGCTCCGGATAGGTTGCGGCAA
>DASQXF010000316.1:0-3962 GCA_035639895.1 Xanthobacteraceae bacterium | reverse complement strand
CGAGCGGGCGTCAATGTATCGATGGGCTCGGATGCGGCGCGGGCGGCGCTGCAGCGCTACGGCGTGAAGCGGATCGGCGTGATCACGCCCTATATGCCGGTCGGCGACGCGCAGGTGCGGCGCTTCTTCGGCGATTGCGGGTTCGAGGTCGTGCGCCTCAAGGGCCTCAAATGCGCGAGCCCGGTGCTGATCGCCCATGTGGGCGAGCGCGAGTTGCGCAACGCTATCCTCGAAGTGAATGGACCAGACGTCGATGCCATCATCCAGGTCGGCACCAACTTGGCGATGGCGCGGCTTGCGGGCATCGCCGAGTTCTGGCTCGATAAGCCGGTGCTCGCCATCAACACCTGTATTTACTGGTGGTCGCTGCGCCAGAACGGCATCGACGACAAGATCGAGGGCTTCGGCTCGCTGCTGCTGGAGCATTGATGCTCGAATCATGGTGTGGGCGGCAGGCGGCGCGAGCCGCCCGCGCCCCAGCTTACGTTTCCGGAGCGAATTGGCCGATCAGCGTCCATTTCCCGTCCTGCAACTGGATCACGTAGACCGGCTTTAGCGCGTCGCCGTTCGGTCCGAACGAGATCGCGCCTTCGAGCGCCGGAAAGTCCTTCATCTTGCGCAGCTCGTCCTTGATCGCCGTGCGCTCGGCCGCGAGCTTGGACGAATCGCCCGTGATCTTGGCCTGCTTCATCGCGTGAGCGTAGAACAGCACGATGTCGTAGGTTGCCGCGTCGAACTGCGCCGCAGTCGTGCGGTCGAGCCCGGCGGCCTTGGCACGCTTGGCGAACTCGGCCTGGAACGCTTTGGAGCGGTCGTTGAGGTCGGTATAGAACGTGGTTGGAATGGTGGTGCCGTCCCCGGCCTTGCCCATCTGCCGCCCGAGCTCGGGATCGGCGATGGTGGAGCCGGCGACCAGTCGTCCCTTATGGCCCTGCCGCCGCAGCTCCTGTGTCAAGCGCGTTGCCGGCTCCGGGCCCGAGCCTACCCCGATCAGATCGGTCGGCTGGCCGACGAGCTGCGAAGCCTGAGCGGAGAAATCGAAGGCCTGGGTTTGAAAGGTAACGCTGAGCTTCACGTCGGTCCCGGCCTTCTTCATGACCGTGGGCAACACGTTCTCGCCCATGACCTTGGAGATGACGTCGTCGGTGGCGTAGGCGACGGCCCCGGTTGCGATTGCAAGGTTTTTCTGCTTGAGCGCGCGCATGACGCGCTCGAACATATAGCCCTCGTCCGACGTGTTGCGGAAGGCATATTGGAACGGCTCGGCCAATCTCGGCGCCGACGATGCCATGGACATCGACACGATGCCGGCACGGTCACCAGCCGGAAAGACCACGCGGCATTCGCTGGAGCTGAGCGGCCCGATGATGGCCAGCACCTTGTCGTCGTCGGCGAGCTTGCGCACGCCGACCACCGCCTGATCCGGCTTGCCGGCGGTATCGAAAGCGACGATGCGCAGCTTCTTGCCGGCGATGCCGCCCCCTGCGTTGATTTCGTCGATGGCAATCTGCGCGGCGATCTCATTGGTTTTGGAGAATGTCGCATATGGCCCCGCCGCCGACGGCAAATAACCGAGTGCCAGGTCCTGGCAGGCGGCGCTTCCGGCCCACAGCGCTGCCAGCGCCATCGCCAGGATGGCGCCCGTCGATCTCGTGTTCATGGTGCTTCTCCTCTGTTTGGTCGTTCGTTTGTCGTTCAGGTTACCGAAACCGAGCGTTGGCCGCCGCGCCGGTCCACCGTGCCGCCGCGGCCGAGATAGGCAGCCTGCAACGTGCGGTCGGCGAGGATGCAGTCGGGCGAGCCTTCCATGGCGACCCGTCCCAGCTCGAGCACGTAGGCGCGGTCAGCGAGCTCGAGTGCGCGTTGCGTATTCTGCTCGACCAGCAGGATGCTCTGGCCGTTCTCCTGGTTGAGCCTGCGGATCAAGGCGAACACGTCATTCGACAGTTTCGGGCTCAACCCGAGCGAAGGCTCATCGAGCATCATCAGCTTCGGCCGGGCAAGCAAGCCGCGCCCGATCGCCAGCATCTGCTGCTCCCCTCCCGATAGTACCGAAGCAGGATGGTGCCGGCGCGCCGCCAGATTTGGAAAGCGATCGTAGATCTCGGCGATTTCGACAGCGACGGTGCGGTGGTCGCGCCGGTGAAATGCGCCCATCAAGAGATTCTCGTGGATGGTGAGCGTCATCACGATGCGACGGCCCTCCGGCACGAGAACGAGCCCGCCGCGCACGCGCGCGCTCACAGGCCAATGGGTGATGTCGCGGCCGTCGAAGATCACGGTTCCGCCGTAGGGTCTCGCGAGGCCCAGGACCGCGCGCAGCAGCGACGACTTGCCGGCGCCATTGGCCCCAAGCACTGCCACCAACTCGCCCTCGGCGAGAGTAACGGAGATGCCGCGGACCGCATGGACGCGGCCGTAGCGGACCTCGAGCTCATGCACTTCGAGCACTGTACCGCTCCATCGGCTCGGCGGCCGGCGCGCCGAGATAGATTTCCTGCACCAGGGGATTGCGACGAACGTCGTCGGGACTGCCCTCGGCGATTTTACGGCCGAAATCGAGAACGATCACGTCCTCGCACAGCGCTCCGACGAAATGCATGTCGTGCTCGACCACGAGCACGGTGAGGCCACCGACGCAGATTTTCTCGAGCTGCTCCTGCAGCGCTTCGGTTTCCGCCGGATTGAGACCGGCGGCGGGCTCGTCGAGCAAGAGCAGCCGCGGCTGCGCCATCAGCGCGCGCACCAGCTCGATGCGTTTTTGCACGCCGTAGGGAAGATTCCCCACCGTCGCGCGCTCGTATTCGATCAATCCCGCGTCGGCGAGCGCGGTTCGCGCCGCGTCGCGCCAGCGGTTGTGCGGCACGAGGTTCACCGGCTGCAGTACGCCGCGCACGCCGCCATTACGGCAGTGCTGCCCGACCATGACGTTTTCCAGCGTGCTCAAGTGCGGCATTAGCCGGATGTTCTGGAAGCTGCGGGCGATCCCATAGCCGATGCGTAACCGCGATGGCGTATCGGTGATATCCGCGCCATCGAGCAGGATACGCCCAGCATCGACCGGAAACATGCCGGTGATCAGATTGAACACTGTCGTCTTGCCGGCGCCGTTAGGGCCGATCAGCGCCGTGCGCACGCCGCGCTTGACCGCGAAACCCAAATCCTCGATCACGCGCAAGCCGCCGAAATGCTTGCTGACGGATTCGAGGCGAAGGATCGGATCAATTGCGCTCACCCGGTACGCTCCTTCGCCAATCCGGCGGCGACCGCTGCAGGACGCGGCTCGGCGCGAGTAACACCGAGCAGGCGGCGCAATTGCGCCCCGGTGACAAGTCCCTCCGGCCGCAGCGCCATGATTACGATCAAGGCGGCGGCGAAGGCGACGTAGCGCCAGTTTGCGCTGGCGCGCAGCACTTCCGGTAGCAGCGTGAAAACCGCGGCGCCCAACAACGGCCCGATCACGGTCTGGGTGCCGCCGAGCAGCACGTAGAGCACAATCGTGATGCTGAGCGAGATATTGAAATATTGCGCCTCGATGAAGCTAAAGTGATGCGCGTAGAGGCCGCCGCCGATCCCGGCAATGGCCGACCCGAGCGTGAAGGCGGCGATCTGGAAGGCGCGCACGTCGATGCCCATCAGATCCGCTACGCGTTCATCGTCGTGCACCGCGGTCACCGCGATTCCAAAGCGCGTCGCAAACAACAGCCACACCAGGGCAACGACGACCGCGGCCGTCGCGGCGATGGTCGGAAGCCGAATAAACGCCGCAACCGGATAACCGGCAGCGCCACCGACCACCTCGAGATTGAGAATGATCGCTTGCACAACCTGGCCGAGCGCGAACGTGGCGAGGGCCAGGTAGATGCCGCGCGTGCGCAGCACCGGCACCGCGACGATGAGTGCCACGACGCCGGCCACGATGCCCGCGAGCGGGATGGCGAGGAGGGGCGGAAGCGTGAAGA
>DASQXF010000315.1:0-3297 GCA_035639895.1 Xanthobacteraceae bacterium | reverse complement strand
CTCAAATATCCGGCGGGATTCAAGCATTTCGACTACGTCGACCCGAATGCGCCAAAGGGCGGGCTGTTCTCCCAGGTTGGGGCGAGCCGCTCCTTCAATCAGAACTTTCTTACCTTCAATTCGCTCAACATCTTCATCCTCAAGGGCGACGGCGCGCAGGGCATGGAGCTCACCTTCGCGAGCCTGATGGCGCGCGCGGCCGATGAGCCGGATGCCCTCTACGGCCTCGCCGCGCGCGCGGTTCGCATATCCGCGGATGGGCTCACTTACCGCTTTCTGATGCGGCCCGGCATCAAGTTCCACGACGGCAGCCCGCTCACCGCCCACGACGTCGCCTTCTCGCTGAAGATCCTCAAGGACAAAGGCCACCCGACCGCCCGGCAACTGCTGCGCGACTTCGTCGGGCCGGAGGCGACCGACAATGCCACCGTGGTGTTGCGCTTCGCGCCAAAGCGAGCGCGCGACGTGCCGCTGTTCACGGCCTCGCTGCCGATTTTTTCGCGCGACTATTACTCGAAGCATCCGTTCGACGAAACGACGCTCGAGGCGCCGCTCGGTAGCGGCCCCTACCAGGTCGGGCGCTTCGACACCGGCCGCTTCATCGAGTACGACCGGGTCAAGAATTGGTGGGGCGCCGATCTGCCGGTCGCGCGTGGACACAACAATTTCGACGTCGTGCGCTACGAATTTTACCGCGACCGGGAAGTTGCCTTCGAGGGGTTCACCGCCAAAAGTTATCTGTTCCGGGAGGAATTCACCTCGCGCGTCTGGGCGACGCGCTACGACTTTCCGGCGATCCGTGACGGACGCGTCAAGCGCGACACCATCCCCGACAATACGCCCTCCGGCACGCAGGGCTGGTTCTTCAACACGCGACGGGAGAAATTCAAGGATAAGCGGCTGCGTGAAGCTTTCATCTATGCGTTCGATTTCGAATGGACCAACAAGAGCCTGATGTACGGGAGTTATAAGCGCACCCATTCGGTGTTCCAGAACTCCGACATGATGGCCGCAGGCCCGCCGTCACGCCAGGAGTTGACGCTGCTCAAACCGCTCCGCGGGAAGGTTGCTGACGAGGTGTTCGGCGAGCCGTTCGTGCCGCCGGTCTCCGACGGCTCGGGCCAGGACCGCTCGCTCTTGCGGCACGCAAGCGCGCTATTGAAGGAGGCCGGATTCGCCGTCAAGGATGGCAAGCGGGTTACGCCGCAGGGCGAGCCGATCAGCGTCGAATTCTTGCTCGACGAGCCGTCGTCCCAGCCGCATCACATGCTGTTCATCAAGAATCTCGCAACGTTGGGCATCGAGGCGACGCTGCGCATCGTCGACGCCGTGCAATATCGCAAGCGCGTCGACGATTTCGATTTCGACCTTACGGTGCAGCGGTTCGGCTTTTCGAACACGCCCGGCGATTCGTTGCGGAGCTTTTTTTCCTCGCAGGCCGCGGCGAAACGGGGCTCGCAGAATCTCGCCGGCATATCCGATCCGGTCATCGATGCACTCATCGACAAAATCATCGCGGCCGATAACCGCGCTGTCCTGACGACAGCTTGTAGAGCGCTCGACCGCGTGATCCGCACCGGCCGCTATTGGGTTCCGCACTGGTACAAGCCTTCGCATTGGCTCGCCTATTGGGACGTGTTCAGCCGGCCAGCGACAAAACCGCGCTACGCGCGCGGCGTTCCTGAGACCTGGTGGTACGATCGCGACAAGGCCGCGAACATATAAATGGTGCCCAACGTTTCGAGAGGCGAGTCAAATCACCGCGCTGGCGAGTCCTCCGCGATCAGTCCGACGCAGCGGCCTTCTCCATAGAACCTGCGGCTCCTCGTGGAACCAGTGAGTGTGCTGGGTGTAGATGGCTACCCGTATGGGTTCAACATCACTATCGAGGGCGGCAAACCGCTCGTCTTGTTCGCTTACGCGACGCGGGACCGCGCCGAAAAGGCCACAGCACAGGTTCGGTCGGCTATCGAGCAAGCCGTTGCCATGAATCCGCCCGCACAGTGATGCAGTCTGCGCGGCGCTGGTAGACGTTGCCGTCGGCGAAAAGGACAGGATCCAGCTCGGCCTGCGGCCAGGGTGCCGGGTAAAAGCGCAGCGCCAGCGCGCTGGCGGGCCGTAACGAGCCTGACGCTGACGATGACGCGAGCGCTTAGAGTCCCTCGCATGCGCTTTGTGGCGTGTCGCATTCTAGCGCGCGCCGTGGCATCTGTTTCTCCTTTAGGCGGCCGGCGTGAGCACGACCCGGCCGACGATCTTGCCGGCGCGCAGGTCGTTGAGGGTCGCGTTCACCTCGTCGAGCGGGCGCGTGCGGATCGGCACCGGCGGCATGCCGGTACGTTTCACCAGGTCGAGAAGCTCGGCCATGTCGGTTTGGCTGCCCACATAGGAGCCGCGCAGCGTCATCGCGCGCAACGGCAGGTACGGCGTCGGCACGGTGATGTCGCCGCCGTAAAGACCGACCACCACCACGGTGCCGCCCTTGATGATGCTGCTGACGGCGAGCCCGACGGTCGCGCTCGAGCCCACGAAATCGATCACCGCCCAGGCGCCGCCGCCGGTCGCGGCCTGGATCTGCTGCACGGCATCAGCGGTGCCGCCGTCAATCGTCTTGTTCGCACCCGCCTTGCTGGCAGCCTCGCGCTTGCCGGCGTCGATATCGACGACGATGACCTCCTTGGCGCCCGTCTTGCGGGCGAGCGTCACACCCATCAAGCCGACGCCGCCCGCGCCGATGATCACCACCGGCTCGTCCTTGAGCGTCGCCGAGACTTTCTTCAGCGCGCTGAAGGCGGTGACGCCGGAGCAGGCAAGCGGCGCGGCCTGCTCGGGCTTAAGATTGCCGATGTCGAACAGATGGCGCGGATGCGGCGCCAACAGGTGAGTCGCATAGCCGCCCTGCGAGAACACGCCGACGTTCTGCGGCGTGAGGCAAAGGTTCTCATCACCCCGTTGGCACACCTTGCATTGGCCGCAGCCCATCCATGGATTGACCAGGCGCACGTCGCCGACCTTGACGCCTTTGGCTTCTGGGCCAAGCGCAACAACTTCGCCCACGTTCTCGTGCCCCATGGTGAGCGGCAGCTTGATCCCGCGGTCCGCCAGCATCAGTTTCTTACCGCCTCCGATCTCGTAGTAGCCGTCCCAGATGTGCAGGTCGGAGTGGCACACGCCGGCGGCAAGCATCTTCAAAAGCACCTGCGCGCCCTCCGGCTTTGGAGTCTCGCGCTCGTTCACATGCAACGGCGCGCCGCATTCGCACACTTGAAAACTCCGCATTCTCATTTTGGTCTCCTC
>DASQXF010000314.1:0-4154 GCA_035639895.1 Xanthobacteraceae bacterium | reverse complement strand
CGCCCCACGGGTCGCCCTTTCGCGGCATCGGCGCGGTCCACGCCACCATGTCGATATTGGGATCGCGTGCCGCGGTCTCGCAGAGCTTGGCGGCGACTTCGAGCGTCGAAGGAATGCCGACGTCGAGCGGATTTTTCGGTGTGATTCCCGGCTGCATCAACGGCAGCAACGCCGCCTTGGTCTCTTCGGTGAAGTCGGGCATGGCGGCGCCCTCGTCCGCGGCATAGTCGTAAAGCAGGTCGACCGTTGCCCCGGAGTTGGTCACGAAGCCGATGCGTGGTCCCTTCGGCAACCTGCCGCCATCGAAGGCGAGCGCGGCTTCGACGAGATCGTCGAGCGAGCGGAAGTTGACGATGCCATAACGCTCGCACATGGCGAGATAGGCGGCGTAATCGCCGGCGATGGCGCCGGTGTGGGATTGCGAAGCCGCGCGCGATTGCGCGGTGGCGCCGGTCTTGATGGCAAGGATCGCCTTGCCCATGGCAAGCGCGCGGCCCGCTGCATGCATGAAGGCCTGTGGCCGGCGGATGCCCTCGATGAACAGGATGACCTGTCGCGTGTGTGGATCGTCGATGACGAAGTTGAGGTAGTCGGCAAGACTGAGATCCGGTTCGTTGCCCGAGGTGATGCAGTAGGAGTAGCGCAGTCCCCGCTCGGCTGCCGCCTTCATCCAGAACTGAATCAATCCGCCGGATTGGAAGATGCAGGCGACCGGCCCCGGCGCAAGTCGGCATAAATCCGTGTTTGGATAACCGAACAGGCGCTCGCGGTAGGAGTACGCGCCCATGCAATTCGGCCCGGCCACCCGCAGCCGGCTATTCGCCGTGAAATCCTTGAGCCACGCGCCGCGCGCCCTCGACTCCGGATCGTCACCGTCACCGATCATCGAGGCGTAGACAGTGGCGGAGCCGATCCCCGTCTCTTCGGCGGCGACCAGCACGTCAGCCACTGCGGGCGCCGGCACGATCACCAGCGCATGGTCGACCGGCTCGGGCAGATCGCGCAACGAGGGAAAGCAGGGTTGGCCATAGACTTCCTTCTGTCGGGGGTTGATGAGCGCGACGCGGCCGCCATAGCCGAACTCGCGCAGATTCCTGAAAATTTCGCTCGGCCAGCGGGCGCGCTCCGAGGCCCCGACGATGGCGAGCGACTTGGCCTGAAGCGTGCTGACGGCCGAACGGAACAAGCCCTTCGCAGCACTTGCTGCCTGCGTGCCCGCTAAATCCCGCTCCCGCGCCTGCATGCGTTTGTCTTAGGACCTCGTTGCCACCGGGTCAAAGACCGCACTGGTCCTGCCGCTATACCGAAGGGATCGCCTTGAGCGCCGGGAACCACTGGCCGATCAGGGTGGGCGGCCAGGGAACGGCCATGAAATAATCGAAGGCCAGAAAGATGAAGAGCACGAGCACGGCGGCGTAGGGGATGACGAGCGTCCAGCGCTCCTTCGCCTCGTATCGCATGAAGAAAACGACGAACAATCCCGCGGTCGGAATAAGTCCAATGACGGCCATCACCGCCATGAAGCCGATCAGGTAGCCGAAGAACAATGCCGCGCGAGCGACGATTTCGCGCAGCGGCAGATGGCCGGTGTCGGAGACCAGATCCATGTGGATCTTTTCCGCGACCTCGTGCTGCGCATGTTGCGCCAGCCCTTCGGCCGCGGGCATTGCCGGCTTGCGGCACATCTCGTTGAACAGGCTGAGCGCCGCCGCAGATAAGGCGACGGTACCCACGACCAGCGGCACGATCTTGGCGCTGAAATCCCACCGCAGGGCCGCAATGACGGCGCCGCCAATGAGCGCGATCATGAACATCGTGAATAGTTGCGAAGGATGGAACGTCGGCCGCTGAAAGCTCGCCAGCATCCTCATCACGCCGCCTTGGCTGCGGATGTCCTGCAGGAACGGCCGGACCAGGCCGAGAATGGCGAGCGCGAACAGCAACACCACGACCGGTCGAAGCATCCAGCTTAATCCGTAGCGCTCGATCGAGATGAACAAGTAGCGCTCGATGATGTCGCCCAGCACGACGCCGAGGATCAATGGCGGGCGCGGCCATTTGAGCTGCTTCATCATCCAGCCGACCAGACCGAAAAACAGCAAGGTAAAAAGATCGCCCCACTGTCGGGTGGCCTCGAACGCGCCGATATAGATGATGCCGAGCACGGCCGGCAGGATGAGCGTGTAGCGCAGCGTCGCGAGTTTGGCGAATTGCGGGCTGAACGCGTAGCACAGGCCGGCACCCAAGATGTTGGCCAGCGCCACCGACCACACCATCGAGTAGGTGATGCTGAGGTTCTTCGTCAGCATGTCGGGTCCGGGGACCAGACCATGGATCAGGAACGCGCCGAGCAGGATCGCCATAGTGGCGCTGCCGGGGACGCCGAAGGCGACGGTCGGAACGAGCGCACCGCCCTCCTTGGCGTTGTTGGAACTCTCCGACGCAATCACGCCCCGCACGTCGCCCTTACCGAAGGTCGCGCTCGCACCCTTCTCGGTCTTGAGCGCATGGCCGTAAGCGAGCCAGTCCACGACCGAGGCGCTGATGCCGGGAATGGAGCCGATGCCGCCCCCGATCCACGAGCATCGCAAGATCAGCCACCAGTGCGTGAAGCAGTCCTTCACCCCTTGCCACTGGCCTTTATAGATGTTGGCCGTCCCGGTATTCGCCGCGATCGCCACTCGCGCGATCAACAGGTCGCACAGCTCAGGCAGGGCGAAGATGCCGAGCAACAGCGGCGTGAGCGGCAAGCCGTCCCAGAGATAAAGGCTGTCGAAGGTCCAGCGCAGCGTGCCGGTCTGCGGATCCGTGCCGATCATCGCGATCATGACGCCGAGGCAGCCGGCGGTAATCCCGCGCAACGGCGCATTGCCGGACAATACCGCGACCATGGAGATGCCGAGCACGGCAAAAGCCAGCAGCTCCGGTGATCCGATGAACAGCATCACCGGGCGCAGGATTGGAATGCTGATGGCCATCAGCAGCGCGCCGAAGATGCCTCCCATGAGCGAGGCCATGTAGGCGGCGCTGAGCGCGCGTCCTGCCTCGCCCTTCTTCGCCATCGGGAAGCCGTCCAGTACTGTGGCGGCCGAGGCGGCACCTCCGGGCACGCCGAACAGGACCGCCGGAATGGGATCGCCGGTCGCGGTCGTCGCGCCGAGACCGAGCAGCAGCGCGAAGGCCGCATAAGGGTCCATGTTGAAGGTGAACGGCAATAGCATCGCCGTCCCGGTGAGGCCGCCGATGCCGGGAATAATGCCCAGCACGAGGCCCATGATGCAGCCGAGCCCCAGGAACATCAGGCGATGCGGCTCCATGAGCATCAGGAAGGCCTGGCCCGCGGAGGCGGCCATGAAGCCGAGTTCCCCCCCGATCATCTCCATTTCAGCCTCCTGATCCCTCGCGCGCGCACGCCCGCGACGAATGCAATTCGTGCAGGCGCGCTCGACCCTGCATTGGGCCTTTGCAGGGTCAGATCAACACATCGCAAGGAAAGCGTGCATCCCGCCGGATCGCGTTTGCATCGGATTGTCGCCCCTCGCCGAACTCGCTTGCGACCAGTAGCCTCCCATGGCCGCCCGGTTCGGTTATTTTGGGCATCATGTAAGCAGAAGATCAGATCACGGGAAAGCGGCCGCTCTGCCGCACCGGCGTTCGCCGCGGATCACGTCAGAACCGCTACCGGCCGGCGCCGGCATAGTCTAATTTCGGCGACTACTCTCCTGGGCAGGAGCTCGACATGAGCGACGCCGCGTCGAAGCCTTGGCCGACCGAACTGCGTTTGCGCAAGGACCGCAAGACGCTGACCGTCGCTTTCGATAACGGCGAGAGCTTCGACCTCAGCGCCGAATATTTGCGCGTCAAGAGTCCGAGCGCGGAAGTGCAGGGCCATTCACCGGACGAGCGCAAGACCGTCGCAGGCAAAAAGGATGTCGCCATTCTTGAAGTCAATCCGATCGGCAATTACGCGGTGCGGCTTGTCTTCGACGACATGCATTCGACTGGGATCTACAGTTGGGACTACTTCCTCGCGCTGGGTCGCAACCGCGACGCCTACTGGCAAGACTATCTGGATGATCTGGCCGGCAAGGGCCTTACGCGCTGAGTGGTACGAACGGTTCGTCATGCCCGGCACCCGGGTCCGGCCTCCGGCC
>DASQXF010000313.1:0-22306 GCA_035639895.1 Xanthobacteraceae bacterium | reverse complement strand
TGATTGGCGCGATTAGCGCGGCCTCGAGATGACGAGCGACTGCGGCCGAAATGCGCAGCAAATTGTGTCCTATCGTGACATTTCAAACAGAGCCGTAAAGGGAAATTGCGCTCGAGTTCCTCACCGTGGAACACGGCAGGAGACGCACATGTGCACCAGGCGCGGTCGCGCCCGTGCGTCCGCCACCAACATGGTAAACCCAAAGTTAAGACATTGCGCGTTAGAGTGGAGATGTTGGGGGCGGGAGAGGTTTCGACCCGCGGTCGGAAGGCACATTTCCACAGTACCGGTCGAAACTGCGGCATTCCTGCAACAGGTTCCAACGACTGTCGAATTGGGCCGTTCTCGCGCTGGAACTGGGGAGTCCTTTTGGTTACCTAATTGGCGGTTGGAGGGACTCAAACGAACCGATTGGGGCCGCGCCAGAGAGAGCGCGACGGGGGTCAGACATGGCGGGGGTACGGGGTGTCACATTGCTGCTGGCCGGGATTCTGCTCGGCGGGTGCGTGCACGCGCAGGTCGAGCCTGCGTCGGAAGCAAGCATGACGGTGCGTGACAAGAAGCTGCTCGCGAATGCCCCTTACGCGAAAGCCAGCATCCCGCAGGCGTACCAGCGCGCGATAGTCAAGTACCACCGGAAAGAAGCGCCGGGCTCTATCGTCGTCGATCCCGATGCGCGTTACCTCTACTACGTGCTGCCGGACAACCAGGCGATCCGCTACGGCGTGATCGTCGGCGAAGAGGCGCAGTCCTGGTCCGGTGTCGCCAGAGTCGGCCGCAAAGAGGAATGGCCGGGCTGGACGCCGACCGAGAACGAGAAGCGGCGCCTCGGCCCGCTTCCGAACTACGTCGAAGGCGGGCCAGCCAATCCAATGGGCGCCCGCGGGATTTACCTTTACTCCGGCGGCAAGGATACGCTGTACCGCATCCACGGCACCAATCAGCCGGAATGGATCGGACATGCGATCTCGTCGGGCTGCATCCGCATGACCAACGAGGACGTGATCGATCTCTACACTCGCGTCAAAATGGGCACGGTCGTCGTGATGTTGGGGCCAGGATCGGGGGGGCCACGCTTCGCTGCGGCTGATACCGGCCGCTTTTGAGAGCTCGAGGGGGCTGGGAGCGGCGTCGGGCGAGAGCCCGGCGCCGTTCCATTTTGACGGGTTCAGGCTTCGATCAGGCGTTCGTGCTTGACCCAATCCAGTGTGCGATCGAGCGCGCGGCCAAGCCGATCGAACAGCTCGTCGATCTCTGCCGGCGTGATGATCAGCGGTGGGCAGATCGACACGATGTCGCCCATCAGGAAGCGAACGATCAGCCCCTCCTCTTCGGCGTAGCGTACCGCGCGCGGGCCGACGCCTGCCTTGGCCTCGAAAGAACGTTTGCTCTTCTTGTCGGCGACCAGTTCGATGCCACCGACGAGGCCGAGACCGCGCGCCTCACCAACCAGCGGATGCTTGCCGAGCGCGGCGAGCCGGGCTTGGAAATGCGGCGCCTTGCGCGCGGCCTGCTCAGCGATGCGCTCTCGCGCATAGATGTCGAGCGCCTTGAGCGCGACGGCCGCCGCCACCGGATGACCCGAATAGGTGAAGCCATGGCCGAAGGTGCCGATCTTGCGGCTCTCATCCAGCATCGCCTGGTACGCCACCTCCGGAACCGTCAAAGCCGCCATCGGCACGTAGGCCGACGTCAGAGCCTTCGCCACCGAGATCGAATGAGGTTCAAAGCCAAGCGCGGTACACCCGAACATGGTTCCAAGTCGACCGAAGCCGCAGATCACCTCGTCCGAGATCATGTACACGTCATATGCACGGCAAACCTTCATCACTTCGTCAAAGTAGCGCTTCGGCGGAACGATCACGCCGCCAGCACCCATCACCGGCTCCGCGATGAAGGCGGCAACCGTGTCCGGATCCTCTTTGCGAATGAGCTCATCGAGTTCGCCCGCCAAGCGCCGTGCGAATTCCTCCTCCGTCTCGCCCGGCTGGGCGAAGCGGTAATGATGTGGACAGCCCACGTGCAAAATGCCGGCGAGCGGCAGATCGAAATCCAGGTGATTGTTCGGCAGGCCCGTAAGCGATGCCGCCACCACGGTCACTCCGTGATAGGCCTTGCGGCGGCTGATGATCTTCTTTTTTCTCGGCCGCCCGAGCGCGTTGTTCATGTACCAGACGAGCTTGATCTGACTGTCATTAGCCTCGGAGCCGGAGGAGCAGAAGAACACTTTGGAGGTCGGGACCGGCGCGATCTCCTTGAGCCTTTCGGCGAGCTCGATGGCGGGATCATGGCTCTTGGCGGTGAAGAGATGGCCGAAGGAAAGCTTGCGCATCTGCGCGGCAGCGGCCTCGACCAGCTCTTCGTTGCCGTAGCCAAGCGCCGTGCACCACAGCCCCGCCATGCCTTCGATGTAGGCCTTGCCCTCCGTGTCGTAGACGAACACGCCTTGGGCGCGCTCGATGATCAGCGGACCGGTCTCGCGCAGCGCCGCGAGATTGGTGTAGGGGTGAACGAGCGTCTCAATGTCACGGACGGCGAGATTGCTGAGCGGGGACATGATTTGGCTTCCGGTCTGCAGCGATATAGGCGGTGAGGCGAGCTGGCGTCAAAAGGCTCTGTGTCGGGACAGCTCACACGTGGGCAAATTCCCGCGAGACGCGGAAATCGGTGCGAGAGGGCTCATGGCGCCTCAGCCGGACGTGGCGGCGGCAAGGGCACGGCGTCATCGCCCGGTTCGCGCACGTCCCACTGGCACATGCGGCGGCCCCCGCGGCGCTCGGCCAGGTCCACGTGAACGTGATTCTCGTGATAACCGTCGGAACCGGGGCCCAGGACGGTGGTGAAACGGGCGCATGCGTCTTTCCGCAATCGTTCGCGGAAGTCCTTGGCCACGTGCGGATCGGTCAGCTCCATCACTGTGCCAGTGGCGAGTTTGAGCGAGCGGATGTCGAGCGCGTTCGCTCTGCCGTGCTCGGAAAGTCGCGCGCCGACGATGCGATTGCGGCCGCGGCAATCATAAGCCGAGAAGTTATCGATGCTCCTGAGCGCTCCGCCAAGGGAGCGCACGGCGGGCGCTACGTCCTCGCGTACCCAATGCACGATGGCCTCGGCAAAACTGCAGCGCAGTATCGCAGGCGGCGTCACCGCCACCTGCGTTTTGTTGACGAGCCATACCGCCTCGAGCCGTACGACATCGTCCACGTTGCATTCGCCCGGCCCGACCAACGGCGGCAGCGACGGCGCAATCGCCAGTTCGGCCGTGAGCCGCAGCCTGCAAGCGGAGGGCGCCGCCTCCTCGGTCACGCCCTCTGGCGCCGGCTCGGCCGCTGGAATCTGCGGCGGGCGCGGCCGTGGCAACGGGACAGCCTCCGCAGCCATCAATCCGCAGAGAGTCGAGCCGGCAAAAGCTGCAAGGAGGAGAAGCGCCGAGAGAGCTTTCACCATGGCGATATCGGCAAGGATTGCGACCTTATCGCGACCAAGTCCCATGCGGCTCGATCGCAAGGTTCGGATTAGGAACGGCCTCGAGCTTTCGCTGTAGCACCCGCGCAAGGAGAATAGCTACATTCGGGAAGTAGGAGGACGTGCGTGGCGCATGAGCCAGTTCGATGTCGTGGTGTGCGGTCTGGGCGCAATGGGGAGCGCGGCGCTTCACCACGTGGCACGCAGAGGCAAGCGGGTGCTGGGGCTCGAGCGTTATGCACCCGGCCATGACCGCGGCTCATCCCATGGCGAGACCCGCATCATCCGACTTGGGTATTTCGAGCATCCATCCTACGTCCCATTGCTCCGGCACGCGTATACGCTGTGGCGCGAGCTCGAAGCGGCTGCTGGGCGAACGCTCCTTTACACCACCGGCATCGCGGAGATCGGGCCGCCCAATAGCGCCTTGATCAAAGGAACGCTGGCCTGCGCCCAGGTACACGGTTTGCGCCATGAGGTGCTCGCAGCAACGGACCTGATGCGCCGCTTCCCGGTCTTCAGGGTGCCGCCCGACTATCTGGCCGTGCTCCAGGCGGATGGCGGAATTCTCCAAGCTGAAGCGTGCGTTGCGGCGCAGCTTGCGCTGGCCACCAAGGCGGGGGCGGAAATCCACAGCGGCGAGACAGTGGGAGCCGTCGAGTCGCGCGCAGACCACGTGCGCGTCGTTACCGACCGCGACAACATCGATGCAGGAGCTGCAATCATTGCAGCAGGCCCGTGGGTGAGATCGCTGCTGCCCGGGCTCGCCGCTCCGCTGCGGGTGACGCGCGAAGTGATGGGCTGGTTCGAGCCGACCGATGCGCGATTGTTTTCTGGCTCCCGCCTGCCCGTTTTCATCATCGAGAGCCGGCATGGCATGCACTACGGGATTCCACCCCGCGAGACCGTCCAGGCCGGTATCAAGATCGCCAAGCATCATCACCGTAACGAGACGGTTGACGCCGACGCTTACGACAGAACCGTTTCCGCTGAAGATGAGGCCTTGATCCGCGCGGCGCTCGCCGATCATCTGCCGGCGGCGAACGGTCGGCTCATCGCCGCCAAAACGTGTCTCTACACGATGGCGCCGGACGGCCATTTCGTGATCGATCGCTTGCCCGGCGCGCCCAACATCATCGTCGCTTCGCCATGCTCCGGTCACGGGTTCAAATTCGCGCCGGTGATCGGCGAGATTCTCGCAGACCTCGCGATCAGGGGCGCCACCGCCCATGATATCGCGCGATTTTCGCTCGGGCGTTTTGGCTAGCCGGGAGGATAACCCGCAGATTCTCCGGTTGCGCGGCCGCAGCATGCCGGTAACCTTGGAGCGCATGGCCGAGCGAGATCCGCTGCTGGCGGAGCCCGCCGGGCCGGCGCGTCGCGCCTTACGCGCGCAAAAAGACAAGTGCATATGAGGAAACACCATGCTCGGGCTGATGCAGAACTGGCCGCTTCTTTGCCATCGCATCATCGACCATGCTGCGGCAAACCACGCCGAGCGGCCGATTATTTCCCGCTCGATCGAAGGCGCGCTTCACACGACCACCTACGCAGAGGTTCGCGGGCGCGCCCTGCGCCTGGCAAAGCGGCTGGACAAAGAGGACATCCGGTTCGGCGATCGTGTCGCGACGCTGGCGTGGAACACCTGGCGCCATCTCGAGGCGTGGTACGGCATCATGGGAATTGGGGCGATTTATCACACGGTCAATCCGCGGCTGTTTCCCGATCAGATCGCCTGGATCGTAAATCACGCCGAGGATCGCCTGATGCTGGTCGATCTGACATTCGTTCCGCTGTTGGAAAAACTCGCTGACAAGCTGTCCAGCATCGAACGCTTCGTGTTGCTGTGCGACGGCAAGCACATGCCACAGACCTCACTCAGGAATGCAGTGCCTTATGAAGCCTGGATAGCCGAAGTCGATGGCGATTTTGCCTGGAAAACGTTCGATGAGAACACCGCGGCGGGCATGTGTTACACGTCCGGAACGACGGGCAATCCAAAGGGCGTCCTCTATTCGCATCGGTCCAACGTCTTGCACGGGCTGATGGCCAACACCTCCGACATGAAGGGTTATTCGTCCCGCGACGTGGTGATGCCGGTCGTCCCCATGTTCCACGCAAATTGCTGGGCGATGATGTTTGCGGCGCCGATCGCGGGCGCATCCTTGATCATGCCCGGCGCCAAGCTCGACGGCGCCTCGGTCTTCGAATTGCTCGACCGCTACAAGGTCACCTGCACCGCCGGGGTGCCGACGGTGTGGCTCATGCTGCTGCAATATCTGGAAGCGACCGGCAACAAGCTGCCCCACCTCAAGAAAGTCGTCATCGGCGGCTCGGCCTGCCCGCGCGCGATGGCGAAGACCTTCCAGGACGTCTACGGGGTGGAGGTGATTCACGCTTGGGGCATGACCGAAATGAGTCCGCTCGGGACCGCCTGCACGCTCAAGCCCGAATACGCCTCCCTCGCAGGCGAGGCACGGCTCGACATTCAGCAGAAGCAGGGGCAGACGCCCTTCATGGTGGAGATGAAGATCACCGATGATGCCGGCAGGCGGCTGCCTTGGGACGGCAAGACATTTGGGCGACTCAAGGTGCGGGGGGCGTGCGTGGCCCGCGCCTACTACAAGGAAGAAGGCAATGTGCTCGACGAGGAAGGGTTCTTCGATACCGGCGACGTCTGCACCATCGACTGCTATGGCTACATGCAAGTGACCGACCGCGCCAAGGACGTGATAAAATCGGGCGGCGAGTGGATTTCCTCGATCGACCTCGAGAACCTCGCCATTGGCCATCCCAAAGTCGCGGAAGCGGCCGTCATCGGCGTCAAGCATCCGAAATGGGACGAGCGGCCTCTGCTCGTCATCGTCCTCAAGAAAGATCAGTCGGCCACCAAGGATGAGATCTTGACATTCATGCGCGGAAAGGTCGCCAGCTGGTGGATGCCCGACGAGGTCGTTTTCGTCGACGAGATCCCGCATACTGCAACCGGCAAGATCCAGAAGACCGTGCTGCGCGAGCGGTTCAAGGATTTCGTGCTGCCGACCGCCGTCGCCGCACAGTGAGCCGGTTTTCGCGTACTCGTGGCGTCATCGATTGCGGAACCCTCGCATTCTCCCAGCCCGATGCAGTAAGGTTGTCTTTCCATCGCCGCGGTGTCCTCCAGGAAGCCAGCGCATGACCACTTTCGATGCGACCGTGTGCACGGCGCAAGCGGGCATTGTCTGCTCGGCTTCGTGAGACAGATCAATGGCGCGCCGTTACATCCCTTCCGAGCCGGACTCGCGGCTGGCCATTTGGGCGCGGCGCTTGGCCGTATTCGCTCTCGTGGCCTCGCTGCTCGCGATCGGCTTCGTGCGCTGGAGTCCGTTCGAAGAAATCCGACCCGCGCTTGCGACCTTCGCAGGGGCGCTCGCCATTGCCGTCGTTGCGCTCCTGCTCGCCTTCGCCGCCTTCGTCGTGATCTGGGTGGAGGGACTGAAGGGCCTTGGCGCCGCGGTATCGGCGATGGCAATCTCGCTCGCGCTCCTCGCCTATCCCGCATATCTCGGTATCAAGGCATATCGACTGCCTTGGATCTACGACATCACCACCGATCCGATCGATCCGCCGCGCTATGAGGCGCTGGCGCGGCTACGCGGGCGCGACGCCAATCCGATCACCTACCCGGGACTCTATTCCGCCGACCAGCAACGCACCGCCTATCCGGACATTGGGCCGCTCGGGACCAACGCGTCGGCGCAGGCCGCCTATGATGCCGCGCTCGCGGTCGTCAACAAGCGCAAAGATTCGTTTGCGGCCCCCTACTGGCGGCTCATTGATGCGCGACCGCCGCTGCCGGGACGCCGCGAGGGAAGGATCGAGGCGATTGTTTATTCGTCAGTGATGGGTCTTCGCGATGACATCGTGATCCGCGTACGTACCGAGGGCGACGGCGCACGCATCGATGCGCGCTCTTCCTCGCGCTATGGCTCGTTCGATTTCGGCGCCAACGCCGGGCGCGTCCGCAGTCTGATGAACGATATCGAAGACGCAATCCGGACACAGAGGCCGGAGCGGCCGCCGCCTGCACCCCCAGCCGGCTTCGGAAAAAAGAAAACCCCCCTGGTCAAGAAAGACCGGAGCAAAGGTGATGCTCAGCGCACCCGGTAGCGACCCTCGATCGAGGGCTCCCCGTCAGTGACGACAAGCCCACGCGCGGCCAAATCCTCCAGGTGAGCAAGAACCGACAATCCCGCCGCTTTGACGAGCCGCGGGTCGAGCCCGATGTAGATCCCGCGCACGAGGGTTGGAATATCGGCTTCGCCTCTTGCCAGCCGGCGCAAGATCGCGGCCTCGCGATCTTGGCGATGTTGAATGTACTGCTGCACGAATCGCGTCGCCTCGCGCACCATGCCGCCGTGGCCCGGCAGATAAATCGGCTCCGATCGGCGTGCGAGCTTTTGCAGCGAGGCCATGTAATCGCTCATCGCCCCATCCGGCGGCGCGACGACCGGGGTCGACCACGCCATGACGTGATCGCCGGAGAACAACAGATCGGCCTCCTTGAAGGCAAAGGCCATGTGGTTGGCCGTATGGCCGGGCGTTGCCACCGCTTCGATCGTCCAACCCGACCCGGTTACGACCTCGCCGTCGGCGAGCGTTCGATCAGGCCGGAACTCAATATCGTTGCTCGCATCCATGCGCGGTGCTTCGCCCACGTGAAGGGGACGAGCCGGGCGGTGCGCCCCTTCGGCGAGCACCAAGGCTCCTGTGGCCGCCTTGATCCGCGGGACGGCGGGGGAATGATCGCGATGAGTATGAGTAACGAAGATATGGGTCACCGTTTCCCCACGCACCGCCTCGAGAAGCGCTGCGATGTGTGTCTCATCGAGGGGACCGGGATCGATGATGGCGACTTGGCCTCGTCCCACGATATAGGACACGGTCCCTTTGAACGTGAATGGCCCGGGATTGTTGGCGAGCAGTCGCCGCACGCCAGGCACAACCTCGTCCACCGTTTCAGGCGGAAGATCAAAGCTCCGGTCAAACGGGATCTCGGCGCTCATCCGAAGCGAACGCAGATGGGGCGCCGGCGACGGCGCCCGCGCAGGTCAATATCGCAATCCAATGTCGAGCGGCCGGTTTGCGTCAGCCGAGCTTGCGCCCGATGATGTCTTCGCAGCGCAGGTCAGCGTCATCGCCGAGATAGAGCGCTCCCGACATGGCCGCCCGCATGCGGTTGGACGGCGCTCCTGCCGTTCCCCAGCGGTCCGGCATCGGCATCACTTTTTGCCAATAGTCCGGACCCTGCGGGACGTGGGTTGCGTCGTCGAGCTGATCGAGCTCGGTCGTGTATTCCGCGACGAAGCCATTGGGCTCGATGAAATAGGAGAACACATTGCTTCCCGGTCCATGCCGGCCAATGCCCCACGCAATGTCGAAGCCGTTCTGTTTGACGCGGCCGGTGCCGCGCATCAGTCCGTCGATATTCGGCAACTCATAGGCTACGTGATTGAGCGAGGGTCCATTGTTGCGGAAGATCGCGACGCTGTGGTGATCCGCACTGCAGCGCAAGAACTCCATCATGTGCGTGGTATCGGAGAGTTTGAAGCCCAGCACGTCGATGAAGAACGGGACCTGATCGTCGGTACGCGCGCTGTTGAGGACGACGTGACTGATCTTGGTCGGCCGCGAACGATCGAGAACGACGTTCGGATGCTGCACGATATCCGAGGAGATGCTCATCGGCAGCCCGTCGGGGGTCCGGAACCGAAACCCGTAGCCGCCGCCGGCGCTGCGATCGAGCGCCGCCGGGGCGCTCTCGACCTTAACTCCGTAGCCCTTTGCCTTCGCGCACAGCGCATCGACCGCCGCGCGGTCGTTGGCGGCGAAATGCACGCCCAGCAGGGCGGGCTTCGGTCGCTGCCGGATGGTCAGCACGTGATGCTCGCCGCCGGTGGCGCGGAAATACATGGCGTCGCCCTCGGCGCCGACTTGTTCCAGAGCCCATACCTTTGTGTAGAACTCCGCCGACTGATGGAGATCGCGAACGCCGAGCTCGACGCTGCGAACGCCGGTAACCCTATTTGTCATGGTGGTGACCTCTTGCCGTCGCTTGGCCCAGGAATTTCGCACAGTCCAATGCAAAGGGCTAGGGCCGCGCCGCCCGATCAGGCGACGGAAACGCCGATCAGAGTTGCGCCAGCCGGGGCATCACCTCAGTCTGAAAGAGCGCGAGCGAGCGCAGCGCCTCCTCGACCGTCATGGCGCCCAGAAACAGATAGCTGAGCAGATAATTGACCCCGAGCTCGGCCACCTGCCGTTCGATCTCCTCGCGCACGCGCTGCGGCGTGCCGGCGATCACCGATCCGTCGGCCACGCAGTCTTCGAATGTCGCGCCGCGCGGTACATTGAGGCGGGAGACCAAGCCGCTCACGCCATGCTTGTCACGCAGCCAATTCAAATGCGCGAGATGAAGCTCCATCGAAGGCTTCCCGAACCGCTTTGCCTCCTGCTCGGTCTCGGCGACGAAGATGTGGCGCAGCACGCCGATGGCCGCGCCGCCGGGAAACTCCGCCTTGGGCTGGGCCGGCCCGCCGCGCTTTGCGAGCGCCTGCTTGAAGGCGTCAACATTCGTCTTGGCGAAAGGCGTCGGGCCCAGGCTCACGAAATGCATCCCGTGTTCCCCCGCCCAGGTGGCGCCGGTCGTGTTGGAAGAGCCGTACCAGAAGGCGGGATGCGGCTGCTGCAGCGGGCGCAAGGCGATGGGTACATCTTCGTATTGATAGTACTTGCCCGAGTAATTGAGCGTGTCGGTCGCCAGGCCCGCGCTGATGCAGTTGAAAGCGTCGATGAAGATAGCCCGTGATTCGTCGTGGTCGATCTTGTGATACTTGAGTTCGAATGGCGACACGCCGCGTCCGACCCCGATCTCCAACCTCCCGTGGCTCAAATGATCGAGGATGCAAATCTCCTCGATCAAGCGCAGCGGCGAATAGAGCGGAAGGAGGTAGACGAGCGGGCCGAGCCGCATGCGCTTGGTCGCGCGCGCCACCGCGCCGAGATAGACGCCGGGCACGGGCACCATGTTGAGCGGCGTGGCGTGATGCTCCGCCACATGCAGGCAGTAGATGCCGGCCTCCTCCGCGGCCCTGGCGAAGGCGAGCCGCTCGTCGAAGAGCGTCGCGAGCGGCCGCTTTGCGTGCTCAACGTGGTCGAAAAGTCCGATTTGCATCAAGGCCTCGGCCGGCGCACAGGCACTCAGTGGATTTCCGGTTCAGAGATCTCACCCCTGCCGGCGAGGAAATCGAAATCACAACCTTCGTCGGCCTGACCGATATGGGCTGAGAACATGGCGCCGTAGCCGCGGACGTAGCGCGGCGCGGGCTGCTTCCAGGCCGCGCGGCGGCGGTTGAGTTCCTCCTCGCCGACGTGCAGGTGGATGCGGCGCGCCGACACGTCCACCTCGATTGCATCACCCGTCGCGACGAACGCCAAGGGGCCGCCGATGAAGCTCTCGGGCGAGACGTGCAGGATGCAAGCGCCGTAGCTCGTACCGCTCATGCGTCCGTCCGAGATGCGCACCATATCGCGCACGCCGGCTTGCACCAGCTTCTTCGGAATCGGGAGCATGCCCCATTCCGGCATGCCGGGCCCGCCCTTGGGCCCGGCGTTCTTGAGCACGATGACATGGTCCGGCGTGACGGCGAGATCATCGCGTTCGATCTCGCGCGCCATGTGATTGTAGTCCTCGAAAGCGAGGGCGGGGCCCCGATGCTTGAGGAACCGTTGATCCGCCGCCCCCGGCTTCATCACGCAGCCGCGCGGTGCGAGATTGCCGGTGAGAACGGCGGTTGCGCCTTCCGCATAGATCGGATCGGCGGGCGAATGGATGACGTCGCGCAAATAGATCTCTGCGCCATCGATATTTTCGGCGAGCGTCTTTCCGGTCACCGTCAGGCAGGAAAGATCGAGCCGGTCTTTGAGCTCCAGCATCAGCGCGCGCAAGCCGCCGGCATAGAAGAAATCCTCCATCAGGTATTTTCCCGAGGGCCGGACATTGGCGAGCACGGGAATCTCGCGCGAGAGCCGGTCGAAGCGCCCGATGTCGAGGGCAACGCCGGCACGACGCGCCATCGCGATCACATGGATAATGGCGTTGGTCGAGCCCCCCATCGCCATGTGAACCTTGATGGCGTTGTCGAAGGCGGCGGGGGTGAGAATTCGATCGGGCGTGAGATCCTCCCAGACCATATCGACGATGCGACGGCCGGCCGCGGCGCACATGCGCGGATGGCTGGAATCGGCCGCCGGGATCGAGGACGCTCCCGGAAGCGTCAGGCCGAGCGCTTCCGCGATCGCCATCATGGTCGCTGCCGTGCCCATGACCATGCAGGTGCCGAATGAGCGGGCAATGCCGCTTTCCATCTCGTTCCATTGCTGTTCGCTGATGCGGCCCGCTCGTTTCTCGGTCCAGTATTTCCAGACGTCGGAACCCGAACCGAGATACTCGCCGCGCCAATTGCCGCGCAGCATCGGCCCGGCCGGCACGTAGATCGCCGGGACGCCCATGCTGATGGCGCCCATGATCAGCCCCGGCGTGGTTTTGTCGCAACCGCCGAGCAGCACCGCGCCGTCGAGCGGATGGCTGCGCAGCAGCTCTTCCGCTTCCATCGCGAGAAAGTTGCGGTAGAGCATGGTCGAAGGCTTCACGAACGGTTCCGCCAGCGACATCGCCGGCAATTCGATCGGAAAGCCGCCGGCTTGCAGTACGCCACGCTTGACGTCGTCCGCCCGTGCACGCAGGTGCGCGTGACACGCGTTGATCTCGCTCCAGGTGTTGATGATCCCGATGACCGGCTTGCCGGCCCAGTCCACGGCGTCGTAGCCGAACTGGCGCAGCCGCGAACGGTGGCCGAACGCGCGCAGATCGCTGACGCCCAGCCAACGGTGGCTGCGCAGATGTTCCGGATGCTTGCGCTTCATCGCGAGGACCGTAGACGCGCTTGGGCCTATTCCAGCGCCACCCCGCCGGCCTTGATCACCTTGGCCCACTTTTCGGTTTCATCGGCGACGAGTTTGCCGAAATCCTGAGGAGTGCCCGGATCCAGCATGCCGCCGAGCTCCGCCAAGCGCGCCTTGATGTTCGGGTTGGCGAGACCGGCGTTGATCTCCTTGTTGAGCTTATCGATGATCTCCGGCGGCGTTCCCTTCGGCACACCCATCCCGTAGAAGGCGCTCGCCTCGTAGCCCGACACGGTCTCGGCCACGGTTGGAACATCGGGCAGCGCCTCCGAGCGCATTGCCGTCGTCACGGCGAGCGCTCGCAGCTTGCCCGCCCGAATATGCGGCAGTGAGGGTGGCATATTGTCGAACATCAATTGCACCGTACCGGCGATCATGTCGGTAAGCGCCGGCGCCGAGCCCTTGTAGGGAATGTGCGTCAGCTCGACCCCGGTCATCAGCTTGAACAGCTCGCCCGAGAGATGGACCGAAGTTCCGTTGCCCGAGGTCGCCCAGTTGATCTTGCCCGGATTGGCCTTGGCGTAAGCGATGAACTCGGCGACCGTCTTGGCCGGCACCGACGGATGGACCTCCATCACGTTCGGCACCCGCATGATGCCGGCAACCGGCGCGATATCGCGGAGGAAGTTGAAGGACAGCTTCGGATAGAGGCTCGCGTTGATCGCATTCGCCGGATTGACCAGGAGCAGCGTATAGCCGTCGGGCGGCGAAAGAACCGCCGCTTCGGTGCCGATATTGTTGCCCGCGCCGGGTTTGTTCTCGATGAAAAACTGCTGGCCCAGCCGCTCCGACAGCCATTGCGCCATGATGCGCGCCGTGATGTCGGTGCCGCCGCCCGGCGGATAAGTCACGATCCAACGCACCGGCCGGGTCGGATAGTCGAGCGCCGCCGCGCTGTCGATCGCGGGTAGCATGAGAGCGATCAGGCAGGCGGCAAAAAGACGAGCAAATTTGGCATTCGGCATCATCGGCGCTTCTCCCTTGTCGGGTCGAATGATCGTCCGCGAATTTGCGAGCAAGGTACGCGGCCTCGCCGGGATCGCACAAGGGCCGTCCAAACCGTGCGTGGAGGTCAGGGCCGCGAGCGCTGTCCGGATTCGCCTTGTTCCGCGACGGCGGTATCGAGCGAACGGCGGTGCTTGAAGAAACCACGAGCGAGGGCAAAAACGCGAACAAGCGCCCGCCCGCGCTCGAGCAGAGCAATCTGCCCGTGCTCCTCGATCAGGAAGCCTCCTGACTTGAGATGCTCGATCCGCCGTTCCACCATGGCGCGCGTAGAATACGACTTCATCAGCTCGTCCGCGGACGTGGCGCGGGATCTCAGGCGCATCATCAGCGAAACCGACACCCCGTTGGCGGCGAGCGTGAACAGAAAAATATAGGTTTCACACAGCGCCAGATAGACCAGGACGGCGGCGACGCTCTCGTCCGAGATCGCGAACATCCACAGGGCGAGGGCGGCGAGAACGACGGCGACGGGAATGCTCACGCTGAGAAAGCTCAGCACGATGGTGAGGCTTCCGCCCATCCGCGCGAAAACGGCGTGCAGCACGACCGCCAGTGCAAAGCCGGCGAATGAGAGCACCAGCCACATTGGTCAGCCTGCCTCGCGAATGGTGGTCAGCCGCATGATCAAGCTCAGCATGTCGACAAGCATTCTGCCCATCGCCGCAAGCTTGAATGTGCCGTCGGGATCTTGCGCGATCAGCCCCAGCGACTGAAGGTCCTGGAGGCGATTGCGCTTTTTATCGGCGCCGATCGCCTCGCAGCTTGCGAGGATCTCCTCGCGCGAGATTGACGCTTGCCGCGAGACCCGCAGTAGAATCTGCAGAGAATAGCTTCCCTCGGCCAGCGTCCATAGCTCGAGAAAGGAGAGGCTGTAGAGGTATTGCAAAGCAAGAAGCCCGCAGGAAGCCGCGAATCCAATAGTGCCGCGGGTAAAGGCGACGACGACGACCGCAAAGACCGCCGCGAATGCGAGGCCGTGATAGATCGCGATGGCGCGCTCTGCTGCGAAAGCCTTCAAGTGACGAAATACCGCGACATAGGCCAAGACATGCGCGGCGATAAATCCAGCCAGAAGAATCCAGTGCATGTCGAGGAACGTTCTTGTATCGGAGTCAGGCGCGGGTTTGCACTAGGCGCTGCGATCGGAATGGCTGATCACCGGCTCCGACGACAGTTCGCCGGGAATCTCCTTGGCCGGCAGCACGATCCAAACGATGCCGCCGATCACGCCGAGCGCCAGATTTGCCAGCCCGAGCTTGATCGAGACCGCAAGCGCGTCGGTCGCCGGAACGTCGATGAGCGCGAACGCGCTCATCATGAGCGCTTCGCGCACGCCCCACCCCGCGATCGAGATCGGAATGAACGTCAGCAGGCTCACCAGCGGCAGGATGGCGAAGCAGGAGTACAGATCCATCAATGGATTGAGCTCGCGACCCAGCAAAAACGCGCTGATGATCACCGTCATATTCGTGCCCAAGCCGATCAGGGCGAATAGCAGCAAGCCCTCTTTCGTCGGGTGCACCGCCCGCAGCGCGGCCTGCACGTGCGCGAGTTGCGGAATGCGACGCAGCGCCGGCGCGTTGGCGGTCCAGCGCAGGCTCAGCAACAGGATGGCCACGAGCAGGCAACTAATCCCCAACGCCCAGAAAATCTCGTCTGGAATGAGCATATTGTTGTAGGCGGTCAGCATGGGCACGGTGAAGGCGGAAAGCACGACGAGCGCCACGAAGCCGGCGAAGCGGTCGATGACGACGCTCACCAACGCGTCGGCGGTCGGAACTTGATATCGGCGCAGCCGAATGATTCGAGCGGCGTCACCCCCGACCACCGCGGGCAGGATCTGGCTGGCGCATTGGCCGACAAGCCAGGCCTCCACGCTGGCCCCGGTGGTCAGCGGATATCCAAGCCGGTGCAGAATCCAGCGCCAGCGCAAGGCCGCCATGACAGCCTGGAACCAGAATAAGGTGAGTACCGTCAGCGCCGTCGGTGCCGAGGTCCGTGCCAAGGCCTCGGCGAACTCGTTCCATCGGAACTGGGGCCAAAAGACCCAGCCGATGAGCACGACCACGAGAATTTTGAGGATGAGCAGCCCGACCCTGGTCAGCAATCGCACCCCACGGGAATGCAGCACTTGCCGTTGCGTTAAGACCTGTTTATCAAGCAAACGCAAGCCCTATGAGCCCGAGGGCCCATTTTATCGACGTCCAGGCACCGCGTCGTGAGGGAATATGTTGCAGTTTGACCCCCAAGTGCTGAAATATTTGCCTGCCGACCGCTTGGCGGAACACCTCAAAGAGCTCCATCCCGGAATGGCGGTGACGCACGGCCGCCACGAATCGCTCGTGCCCGGCTACATCAGAGACCTCGAGTGGAATTTCTACGACGAGCTGCACCGGCAGTGCGTTCATAATACGTATCACGGCTTATACAAGGTGATGACCGGAAAATATTTCTCGATCAATGTCGTACGGTGGGGAAATCTTCCGATCTTCATGCAGGTCGCCAACGCCAAGATCAGCGACGGCATGTTCTATCAAAGCATGACGGTGCTCGGCATCATCATGCTGCACCAGGTTCAGCGCATTTCTCAGAAGGGCGACGAGGTCTTGATCGAGGTGGATTGGTACACCGCCTCGCACTGGGCCTTCCGCTGGCTGCATGGGCCGTTCAATCGGCGCCTGTTGCGGCTGCAGCGCAAGCAGGACTGGGAAGACAACGTCGAAATCCGCGGCCGCAGGCGCGATTTGCGCCACCGCGGTTTCCACTTTGCCACCGACGACCCCGATTTCGTCAGTTCGAACCGGCTGACCCACAACGTACGTTTGCCTCCGCTCGAGGGGCCGGTGCGCATCGACTTGTCGGATTACCCGCTGGGCAGCCTGCATCGCGTCACCCGTGGCCCGATCGAACTGCTGTTGCGGCGCAAGAGCGAAGATCAGGTCGAAGTCTGGCCGTCGCTGTGCCCGCATGAAGGCGGTCTGATGGACCAGAAGCACTTCTGCGACGGACAAGTCGTCTGTCCTTGGCATGGCCTGCGCTTCGCCGCGGTCGTGCTCGGAAAGGGAGGACGCGACTCCTGGCGTTATCTGCAAGTGACGGTCCGCTACAAAGGCGACCATCTCGAGGTCGCGCCGACCGCCGTCGAGCCGGTGGTCAGGCAGCCGGCACCGGCGGTCGAGGCGGCGGTGACGAAGCACTGAGGCTGACGCGCGCGTCTGTGCCGCTTTGTTGCCCGAGATCGCCGCGGCGACCCGTGCGGCCGGTCGACTTCGCAGCTGCATTGCAGCTGCCGGGATGAAAACGCACTCATGATTTCGCTTTGGAATCGTGTGGTGTCGCCTGCGCTTGCCGCCCCGCTCCGCGTCAGCGTCCATTGGGACAGCGATCCGCCGCCGGCCCTGGCCTGGGCCCTGCGAAACGATCGGCTGGTCGTCGCCTTGGCCGCCCTAACGACCGCGGCCATCTGGTACGTGGTCGAGCCGATCGTGGTTACCCACGACAGCTTTGCCTATCTCGATGCCGCCAAGTTTATCGCCGGAGTCGAAGGCGGAAGCTTCACCTATTTTCGTCCGCCGCTTCTGCCTTTGCTGTTGGCGGTCACCGGCGTTCCGAGCCGGCAAACCTACGTCTGGTTCATCCTGACCCAAGTCGCGCTCGGCATCGGCTGCGTCATGCTGATGCACGATTGTCTGCGCCGCATTTCCAAATCGCTCGGGCTGATTGCGACTGCGCTCTACATCGCGGCGTTCATCGGGTTCGTTTATTCCAAATCCATCATGACCGAGCAGATCTATCTGTTCGGTTGGAGCCTCTGCATCAATGGTGGCCTGGCCTATCTCTTGACCGGCGCGCCGTTACGGCTGGCGCAAGTGATCGCT
Organism: Xanthobacteraceae bacterium; assembly: GCA_035639895.1. Classification (GTDB taxonomy): domain Bacteria; phylum Pseudomonadota; class Alphaproteobacteria; order Rhizobiales; family Xanthobacteraceae; genus VAZQ01. The sequence goes on along the minus strand of DASQXF010000313.1, from coordinate 4,955 downwards.
GCTCTTCTCATTCTCGCACTGTCGCGAGCGCAGGGCGCCTACGTCGTCGCGGCGGTGCTGCCGATATTGGCGTTCGCGCGCCCGCGGCAAGTTCCGGCCATTGCGGTGGCGTTCGTTGCCTATCTGCTGATCGTCTTCGGCTACGGCAAGCTGCACGCCTCCATGGCCCGCGCCATGGACGACGGTACGCGACAGATTCAAGTATCAAAACTCGGGATTTCCGACAGCACGGGCAAGATGCTGTTCATGGTCGCCTACCACGACGTCTACCTTCGCACGGGAATTAGCGCGGTCGCGCCCGGGAACGGCCCGGCCTCGAGACGCATGTTCGAGGAGCTCAACGCCTATTATTCCGCACCCGGCCGCTTGGCGGGAATGAAGGACGAGCAGCTCTTTCGCCGCTTCGCCGGACGGCCGGACGAACTCCTCAAAGCGATGCAGCGGGAGCCGGATGCGCAATACTGGTTCTCGATCTGGGCCGCGTTGGACGAGCGGCTCGGCGCGGCGGCGAGCGACGCGTTGCTCATGCGGGTGACGCTGGAAGCCATTCTGGCGCATCCTTTCTCCATTGCCCTGACCTATGCCCGCAATTTTTTCATGGCGTTTTTTTTCGCAGACAGTCCGTATACCTGGACGCATCGGACTTTCGGGGTCGAATGGACGGGTCCCTACTTGGCGCAAGAGGAACAGGCGAGCGGCGACAGTTCGGTCCCCACTGCGCTCGCGCGCACGCTCGACCTGCTGTTTCCCGCGCTGCGCTTCCTCGTCGTCCTGGGAACGATCATCGTCGCGCCGTTCGCCTGGCGCAGCCGCTGGCGCATGAGCTTCGTCTTCTGCGTGACGCTCGTCGTCTACAACCAGGCCGCCGTCGCGCTCGCCGCCACCCCCGAGAGCCGATACACGTTCTACATCGTGCCGCCGCTGTTGGCGGCCGTGACCATGGGCCTGCAAGCCTATAGCGAGCGGCGCGCACCAAAGCCTGTGCTCGCTTGAATCACACCGTGCTAGCAGCGGTTGGTGCTGACCCATCCGGGTCATTGCCGGGCTTGACCCGGCAATCCATCAACTTGAATGAATGCCTTTTTCCGATGGATGCGCGGGTCACAAGCGCGTTCACGCGCGTCTTCGACGCGCTTATGCCCGCGCATGACGCATAGAGCACGAGGGCGATGCCGAAAGGCGTGCGTACTCCGCCTGAGTGCTGCGGTCAGCCGCTGGCGCGAATGGCGAAGGCCTGCTGTAGCCGATGAATGGCGGCGGCGATGCGCCGGCCTTTGTGCGAAAGCGCGAGGCCTGCGGCGGTGCGTTCGGCATGGCCCTGTTCGAGCAAGATCGCAACGCGCCGGCCGAAGCTGTCCTCTTCGATATAGCGCCCCAGCAACTCCTGTTCCGGCAGGGCATGGTCTGCGGTCTTCGACAAGTCGCCCAGCATCCGCAGCGATACCGACTTATAGAGCGCGCCGAACAGCATCAGAACGCACAAGGTCAAGAAACCATAGGTGGCGGAAAACGCCCAGAACGCCAGTCGGTCAGAGATTGCAGGCGAGACGATGAGAAGCGCGACGTAGACCACGCCCGCCGAAGCAACGACGATGAGGGCCGGCGATCGTTTCGATACGCGCAGCAGGACGAGCACGGCCGCCAGCCAAACGAGCGCACCCGCTGCGCCGAAAACGAATGCCTCGCTCATCCCGTCACCTTGAGCCCAAACACGGCGATCGCCGCGCGATAAAGTATGCCGATGATCGCGCCGGCGGGCGTGAGGACGATGCGATCGCCTTGCCGGCGGACGAGTCGTGCCGAGATGAGCCCGCCAAGCCGGTGCCGCATGATCCATGCCACGCCCTCCCCTTGCCGGTAGCTCGCGGCGAGCTGTGCATCGCTCATCGGCTGCTTGGCGTGAAACAGCGTCAACAATAGCCCCAGCGTATAGCCTCTCGACAGCAGGCCCCACGCTTCCAGGTAAACGAGGAGCGCGCCGGCAAGAATCATGAGCGACGTCGCGATATCGGCTGCGCTCGACGCCGGCATGGCGGGAAGCTGCAACGCGATGACCCAAGCCGCAACGACGATCGCGCTGCTCGCGAGAAACTGCAGCGCGTTGCGATCACGCAGGCGCGGGAGCCGCGCCAGCACTGCCAACACGGCCGGAAGCACCGCCGCCGCGACGAGCGCCGTCACAACGGCCGGACCGGCGGTAAAGTCCAGATGACCGAGCATCGAATGCGATTCCTGTTGCAGCCGTTGAGATCAAGCATGGAGAACGTGGGAACGGCAACAGTCCGGAAGATACCTCCCTCCTCCGTAGAATACCGGGGAAGATTCGCGTCACCGTGCCGTTGACTGGCACGCCTAAATCAACCAAGCTGAACGGGTACTTCAACGGGGCGACTTGACTATGACGGAGGCGTCCCGTGCCGACGACGAATATCGTTTGGAATTGGGGTACCAATACTGACATCAATTTCAACCCTGCCACCGACATCCTCGATTTCGGCTGGTTTGCGGCCGACCAGTTCAGCATCAGCGAAGTCAATGGGACGGTCGTCATCGCGATTGCGTCCAATCACCAGACCTATACGCTGCAGCACACGACGCTGAGCGATTTGCATCTTTCCAACATCGTCGCAAAGGACGCCTCGGCAATCGGCGAGTGGACGAGCGCGCTGAGCGCGCCGGTGACGCCGCCCACGCCACCCGCACCGCCGCAGCCTCCCGTCGTGCCGCCGGAAAGCGGCGCGACGACCTGGTCGGCGAGCAGCATCTACACCGCCGGCATGACCGTGACGGAGAACGGCGTCACCTACAAAGCGAATTGGTGGACGCAGGGAACCGATCCAGCGCTGAATAACGGCGGCGTTGGCACTGGCAAGCCGTGGACCATCGTCACGACCGCCGATCCATCGCACGAGCTTCCAACAGTGCCGAGCGGGCTTGCCGCCGCGGCGACCTCGAGCAGTGCCACCACGCTGAGCTGGAATGCCTCGAGCGTGCCCGGTGGCGGCGTTGTTACCGGCTATGCGATTTTCGAGAACGGCCAGCAGATCGCGACCACCGCCGCCACCACCTATACGGTCGCTAACCTCACCGCGGACACCGTTTATACGTTCGCCGTGGCGGCGCTCGATGCGGCCGGATCGTCGGCGGAATCGATCCCGGTCTCGGTGCACACGGCGCCTTCCGTCGTGCCGCCGGAGAGCGGCGCGACGACATGGTTGGCGAGCAGCATCTACACCGCCGGCATGACGGTGTTGGAAAACGGCGTCACCTACAAAGCGAACTGGTGGACGCAAGGCGCCGATCCTGCCCACCACAACGGCGGCTCCGGCACCGGCCAGCCGTGGACGATCGTTGCGACGGCCGACGGATCGCACGAGCTTGCGAGCGTGCCGACCGGACTCGCAACCGCCGGCACATCGAGCACGGCCACGATCCTGACTTGGAACGCATCGAGCGTGCCGGGTGACGGCGTCGTCACCGGCTACGCGATCTTCGAGAACGGCCATCAGATCGCGACCACCACGGGCACCGTCTACACCGTCACCAATCTCATCGCGGATACCACCTACACTTTCGCGGTGGCGGCGCTGGATGCAGCAGGCGCGTCTGCCGAGTCGAGCCCGATCTCGGTGCACACCGCCCCGCTTTCGCCCGGCGAACCCGGCAGCTATGTGCACGAATTCAGTCCCTATATCGATATGGCCATGCCGGTCGACGCCGATCTCGCCGGCATTGCTGCGGCCTCCGGCATCCATAATTTCACGCTTGCCTTCGTGCTCAGCTCGCCCGGCGGCATCGGCTGGCAGGGCGTCGGCACGATCAACGACGACACGCTCGCCAACGGCACGACGATCCTCTCGCAAGTGCAGGCGATCCAGGCCGCAGGGGGCGACGTCACCATCTCGTTCGGCGGCGCCGCGGGGCAGGAACCCGCGCTGACTGCGACCAGCGCGGCGATGCTGCAGGCCGAATATCAGTCGGTCATCGACCGCTATCATGTGCACTCGCTCGACTTCGACATCGAGGGAGCGGCGGTGCAGGATCAGCATTCGATCGCGTTGCGCGATCAGGCGCTGGTGGGGCTCAAGGCCGCCAATCCCGACCTCGTCATCTCCTTCACGCTGCCGGTGCTGCCGACCGGCTTGACCGCCGACGGTCTCAACCTCTTGGCCAGCGCCAAGCACGACGGTCTCAAGATCGACGTAGTCAACATCATGGCGATGGACTACGGGGCCGGCGTCGACAACGGCGGCCAGATGGGGCTCAACGCCATCAACGCGGCGATCGCCACCGAAAAGCAGCTCGCCGAGCTAGGGCTGCCGGCCAAGATCGGGGTGACGCCCATGATCGGCGTCAACGACATCAGTTCCGAGGTGTTCACGCTCGCCGACGCGCAAATGCTGGTCGACTACGCGCAAACCGATAGCAACATCGTGCGGCTGTCGATGTGGTCGGTGGCGCGCGACAACGGCAACAGCGCCGGCGCCCACTATGCCTCGCCGGACAGCAGCGGGATCGCCCAGCAGCCCTTCGACTTCTCAGCGCTCTTCCATCAGTTCGATCACATCGTGTGAGGAGGCTGGGTACTCCACGTCGTGACACGTTGAAGTTGCACCTGTCCCTGTAAAGAACAGGCCGGAAACAGGGAAGGTGCGCCCGCGCTCGCTTGCTACAGCTGCAGGTTGGTCCTCGGCGCCGCCTCATCATCGTCCCGGCCGACGCCCGCGCAAGCGGGCGGAGAGTCGGGACCCACGAACACCGGCCAGTGGTCATGGGGGACTCCGCCTTCGCGGAGACGACCGCCGCAGTGTGCTTGGCTTCGTTTGGCCAAAATCGCAGTTGGGTTCGTTTGGCCAAAACGCGCAACGCTCTCCTGCCTCATGCTGAGGGCATCGCAGCGCGGCGGGAGCGTAGGCGCTGCCATCGCCGAAGCACGCTGCGATGCGTCTCGAAGC
>DASQXF010000312.1:0-7545 GCA_035639895.1 Xanthobacteraceae bacterium | reverse complement strand
CCACAGTAAAGGCGAAGAACGCATTGAGCCCCATGCCCGGCGCGAGCGCGATGGGATAATTGGCATAGAACGCCATCACCAAAGTCGAGACCGCGGCGGCGATGCAGGTCGCGACGAACACCGCGCCCTTGTCCATGCCGGCATTGCCAAGGATTTGCGGATTGACGAACACGATATAGACCATGGTGAGGAACGTCTTGACGCCCGCGATGAACTCGGTGCGGACATCGGTGCCGTTCTCCCGCAGGCCGAAATAGCGATCGAGAAAGCCTCGCTCGTGCGCAGGCTTTGTTGCGTCGCTCATGTCAGGTCCCCCCTACGATCTATCCGCTCCACGACCCGATGGTCACGTATTGGCACGTAAAGGCAGGCGCGTAGCCGCATCACAGTACTGGCGAAGCGGCCACAAACCCAGTCTATTCGGTGTTGCGCAACCAGGTGGCTGAAGGCAAGGCTGTCACTGATCGCGCACCGCGCGCTGGCCGCCCGCCCCTCGTAAAGCAAGCATCTTGCTGTCCAATCGAAATCCGCGCGGGGGCTTCTGTTTCGCCCGAGTGTGACACCCCTCACACATCTCCCGCGCGCCTCCCTCTAGAGTCCCGATAGCGACGTCTGACTCGAGGAGGCAGACATGGCACGCAAAACGGATGGGCTCGCATTTGTCTTCGCAATGGTTCTCGCGACGGCGATGACCGTGCTGGCGATCACCACCTGGGCGCGGCTCCCGGATCCCGACGACGAGTCGGCCGCGCCGCCCGCGCCGAGGCAAACGATTTACCGGCCGCAAAACTGGACCGTGTACTGACCGCTCGGCAAGCAGCGTAAGCCGCGCCGCTCACGGCTTCTGCTCGCTCGTCGCGGCCGAGGGCGCCGCCTGCCCCTGCGGGCGGATGACCGCCCAGCCGATGCGCAGAAGCGGCAGCCTGCCCTGCACCGAGCGCTCGAATGCGCGCGGCAGCTCGGGCACGAGATCCGGAAACTTCTCCTTGATCTCGGCCGGGGGCGTTCCCGCCGTATCGGTCGTCGGCCAAACCACGATGGCACCCTTGGTTTTGACCGCGTCGGGCGTCACCCACGGCGAACGCTCGGGCGTGGCACTGAGAAAGAGACTTGGACGGCTCGGCGCACCAAGCGCGACGAGCGTCGCCGTGCGGGGATCGCCGGTGACGATCTGAAGCGGCGCGTTGGTGCGCCGTTCGAAGCTCTCGGCGAAGAAGCGTGCCATGGCCTGAGCGGGATACGTCACTTTGAGATCGATGTTGAGCCACGGCAGAATCGCGAGCGCGGCAATCGTCATGATCGGCGGGATGATCAACAATCCGAACCAGGCTGCAATGACGACGTGCTGGCGGCTGAACACAATGCCGTCGCCTGCGGCGACGATGACGAGCAGTCCCGATAGGATCACGAGCGGCGCGATGCCGCCGACCGGGCCCGACCATCCGATGAGCACCGCCACCAGCGTGCCGGCAAACGCCGGCGCCAGCGCGAAGAAGTAAACGAACTGCCGGGCTAAAGGATCGAGCTTCGGCCGCACGATGACGGGCGCGGGATCGTTCCGCGGCCAGGGCCATCCGGCGACCAGCGCAACCAGCACGATGAGCCCGGCATGCGCCGCGAGGATCAAGGCGATCTGCCGCGACCATGCGATGAAATTGCCGACCACCGCTTCCGGCGTGCGCAGGCGCAAGAGCGTCGCACTCAAGCTCTCGCCCCCATCCGCCAGCCACAGGAGGTGCGGGCCCATGACGATCGCGGCGACAAGCGCGGCGATCAGCGGATCGTAGGATTTGAGGGCCTCGCGCGCCTGCCGGTTTGCCAAGGTGAACAGTACAAGCAGACCGATCAGAATTAGGCCAACGTAAGTCGTGAGCAGCAGAAGCCCGATCTCAACCGCCAACGGCAGCCAGTAGGCGCGCCGCAGTTCGCCCACCGCCCGCCAATAATGCAGGAGGATGAGCGCCCACAGCGGCATGGTGAGGATCACCGGCCCGAAGTCCGGCGTCGGCACCGTGAAGGCGGCAACCCCCACCATCAGCAACACCGCCAGTGCCGCATGCTGCGCGCCGACGATGGAGCGCCCCAACGCAAACACCGCCCAGTAGGTGACCACCACACAGGCCTGCGACAGCAGGTAGACGCCAACTAGGCTGTGCCCGGCGAGATCGAAGGCGATTTCGGCGACCCAAAAGGCGAGCGGCGGGCCTAGATATGTTCCAAGCTGGAATTCGTGCCCGACCGCCAGCACGTCCGGCAGGTCCCCGGGGGGGCCGGCGTAGAACAGGGACGGGACCAGCAGCCAGAGCAGCCCTTGCGCCAGCGCCGCCAGCCAGACCGCCAGCACCGGACGCGAGCGCAAGAGTTCGACGAAGATGGAGACGTAGAGCATCGGCCGACGTTACTACTGGACGCGGCCGGCAGAGATAAGGCCCCGAAGCTAGAGAGGCAACGCGCCCGGCTCGACCTCGCCCGTCTCCATGTCTTCGGTGACGACGTCGCCATAAGCCGCCGCCACCGGGGCGAAAGAGCGCCGGTGGTGGATCGTGGGGCCGAGCCGCGCGAGCGCTGCGAAATGCTCGGGCACGCTGTAGCCCTTGTGCTGCTCGAAGCCGTAACCGGGATAGAGCAGGCCCAATCGTGTCATCAGCCGGTCGCGCGTGACCTTGGCGACAATCGACGCCGCGGCGATCGAGGCGAGGATCGCGTCGCCGCTGACCACGGCTTGGCAGTCGCAGCCGACATCGATGCGGTCGCGGCCGTCGACGAACACCAGCTGCGGCCTGACCGGAAGGCCTGCAACGGCGCGCGCGAGCGCCCACAGCGATGCCCGCAGAATATTGTCGCGATCGATGCGCCATGGCGGCGCGATGGCAACCGATACCTCCGCGCTGGCGCAAATCTTGAGGTGCAGCTTCTCACGGGTTTCGGGGTCGAGCTTTTTCGAATCATTGAGCCCGCGCGGCACGCGCTTGGGGTCGAGCACGACCGCCGCGGCAACCACCGGGCCGGCAAGCGGCCCCCTGCCCGCTTCGTCGCAGCCCGCGATCGGCCACACCCCGCGCTTGATTGCAGCACGCTCGCGGCGAAAGGTCGGGCGGATGACCTCCTCGCCGAGCGGCAGACGCACGATGCGGATTTTCTCGGCGCGAGCGGAAACTGCGGACGCGGATGTCGGGCGATTCATGGCGCGATGGTGCGCGCAATGGCGGATAAGTCAACCGCCGCCGAATTCCTGGTGTGGAGGACGGGGAAAGAAACTTCCTGCCTCCGCGGCACTATTGTCGTCCCCGCGAAAGCGCATAGGCGCTAAGTCAAGGCGGTCATTGCCAGGCTTGACACCGCAAGTAGGGTTTACCCGACTTGCCGCGCATAAATGCTGCGCAACTTGGGCAGGCCCAAGTTGCGGTGCAATCCATCAATCTGCGTAAAGCTTTTTGCGGAAGAGATGGATGCGCGGGTCAAGCCCGCGCATGACTAACCCAAGAGACGCCTATACGCTTTCGCGGCGGATGACAGCAGCTCAGCTGCGGCTCACAGCAAGCTCAGCTGCTCGGCGGCGAGCCGCGGCGGATTGAAGTGCTCGGTCGTCAGCCGCGTGCGCGTCTTGTTGAAGGCGAGCTTCTCGCATGCGAGTTCGAACCGGCGACCGATCATCCAGGCGACCGGCCCGGCTCCGGTCATGCGCGTGTTCCAGCTCGAGTCGTAGTCCTTGCCGCCGCGGGTCTCGCGAATGAGCTTGAACACGTGGCGGTAGCGGTCGGGAAAATTGGCCATCAGCCACTCCCGGAAAAGGTCGCGCACTTCGAGTGGAAGCCGCAGCAGCACGTAGCCCGCCTCGCGCACGCCCACGGCGGCGGCAGCGTCCAGAATCCGCTCGATCTCGGCATCGTTAAGCGCTGGGATCACCGGCGCCACCATCACCGACGCCGGCACGCCGGCCGCAGTCAACTGGCGCAGCGCTTCGAGCCGACGCGCCGGCGTTGCCGCGCGCGGCTCCATCACGCGCGCGAGGCGCGGGTCGAGGGTCGTCACCGACAAGGCAACTTTGACGAGATCGCGCTGCGCCATGCGAGCAAGGACGTCGAGATCGCGCAGTACGAGTGCCGATTTCGTCACGATACCGACGGGATGACCGCAGCGGTCCAGCACTTCGAGGATGCGCCGCATGATTTGATGCTCGCGCTCGATCGGCTGATACGGGTCGGTGTTGGTGCCGATGGCGATGGTACGCGGCACATAACCGGGAGCCGACAACTCGCGCTCGAGCAGCTTCGCCGCGTCGGGCTTGGCGAACAGCTTGGTTTCGAAATCGAGGCCCGGTGAGAGCCCGAGATAGGCGTGAGTCGGCCGCGCAAAGCAATAGATGCACCCGTGCTCGCAGCCGCGATATGGATTGATGGAGCGGTCGAAGGAGATATCGGGCGAATCGTTGCGGGTGATGATCTTGCGCGTGGAATCGAGGGTCACCGTCGTCTTGAACGGCGGCAGCTCCTCGAAACTTTGCCAGCCATCGTCGAAAGCGATGCGGGCGAGCGGCTCATAGCGGCCCGAGGCGTTCGACTGCGCGCCGCGGCCACGACGGCGAGCGGCCTCGACCGCTACGTCTTGGTCAGTTGGCGCCTCCAGGTTGACGGCAGCGGCGCGCCGCGGCGTCGGCCCGCTGCGGCGAGCAAAACCGCCCGCCGGCGCTGGGGGCTGGGGCCAGGAGGGAGTGGGCGCCGGCGGGCGTCTGACAGCTGCGTCTGAACGAGCCATGGAATAATAGTAGCCTCGCTTTTCGAACAAAACAAGAACATAATCGCTGACGCGGCGCAAAGTTCCTTTGCGCCCCGCATTGATCCGGCTCGCGTTTTCGTTCAGTCCGGCAGCGGATAGAAGGAGTGGTCACGGGGAAAAACGGCCATGCTGAGCGTGGTGATCGCCACGCAAGACAGCGAGCGCACGCTCTTGCCGACGCTTGCCGCGCTGGTCGCCGGGGCCGCGGCAGGCCTCGTGCGCGAGGTGATTGTTGCCGACGCGGACTCCCACGACGCAACCCTTGCCATAGCCGACGCGGCCGGCTGCCGGGTGCTGACCTCAAGGCAGGCGCGCGGGGCGCGACTGAAGGCCGCCGCTGCAACGGCGCGCGCGTCCTGGCTGCTCTTCCTGCGGTCTGGGGTCGTACTTGAGGCGAGTTGGGTCGATGAAACCAGGCATTTCATCGATGACGCCGAGGGTCGCAAGGAAGCCGGGACCTATGCGGTGTTCCGTGCTGGGCCGTTGCGCCGCACGGTGCTCGAAGCAGTTGCGCTGTTGCGTGTCGCGCTGGGTGCCAGGCCAACTCCAAGCCAAGGGCTGCTGATCGCAAGATCCCTTTATGACGCGTTGGGCGGCCATCATGACGTCGAGGAGCCGGAGCGCGAACTCTTGCGCCGCCTCGGTCGGCGCCGGCTCGTGCGGCTGCGAACCGGCGCCATCGCAACCGTTACTTGACATTGTCAATAAACTAGTTGACGCTATCACGGTTCTTGGAAGCCGGCAGCCTTCCCCATGGCAGCCACAGCCGCCAGCGATTTCGAGCAGCGCATCGGCGCCGTGCGGCGTTTCAATCGCCTCTACACGCGGCGGATCGGCGTGCTCCAGGACGGCTTCTTGAAGACCCCCTACTCGCTCGCCGAAGCGCGCGTGCTTTACGAGCTCGCTCGCCGCGACAAGGCGACCGCGACCGATATCGCCGCCGAGCTCGGCCTCGATCACGGCTATCTCAGCCGCATCTTGCGCAGCTTTACCGAGCGCGGGCTCGTCGTAAAAACCGCCGCGCCCAACGATCGGCGGCAAAGCCTGTTATCTCTGACGGCAAAGGGCCACATGGCCTTCGCGCCCCTTGACGAGCGCTCGCAGAACGAAGTCGCCGCGATGCTCGGCAAACTATCTTCGGCCGACCAGGAACGCGTGGTCGCCGCGATGCGCACCATCGAACATTCGCTGTGCGACTCGCCGGCGCCACAAGTGCCCTACGTCCTGCGCCCGCCGCGCGCCGGCGACATGGGCTGGGTCGTCGCCCGCCACGGCGCGCTCTACGGCGAAGAATACGGTTGGGACGAGCGGCTCGAAGCGCTGACTGCGGAAATCGTCGCGGCGTTCGTGCGCAACCACGATCCCAAGCGCGAGCGCTGCTGGATCGCGGAACGCGACGGCGAGAACGTCGGATCGGTCTTCCTCGTGCGTGAAACAGACGAGGTCGCGCGGCTGCGCCTCCTGCTGGTCGAGCCCAAAGCCCGCGGGCTCGGTATCGGCGCTCGACTGGTCGAGGAGACGGTGCGCTTTGCGCGCACGGCGGGCTACTACAAGATCGCGCTCTGGACCCACGCCGTGCTGGTCGCCGCGCGCCGCATCTACGAGGGAGCAGGTTTCACGCTCACGCATCAATGGAAGCACGATATGTTCGGCAAGGAGCTCGTCGCCGAAACATGGGAGCTCGAACTGCGCCAGCCGTGATCTCTGATGTCGTCCTCGCGAAGGCGGGGACCCGTGATGACGGCAGGTTAAACCGTTGCGCCCTTGGCCTTGGCGCGACGCAAATGCTCGTCGAGCCGCGGCATGATCTCGACGAAATTGCAAGGACGGTAGCGGTAGTCGAGCTGGTGCACGAGGATCTCATCCCAGGCGTCGCGGCAAGCGCCGGGTGAGCCCGGCAGACAGAACACGTAGGTGCCGCCGGCAACTCCCGCGGTCGCGCGCGTCTGAATCGCCGAGGTCCCGATCTTGGCTTGGCTCACCAGCAGAAACATCGTGGCGAAGGCGTCCATGCGCTTCTCGAATAAAGGCTCGAGCGCCTCCGGCGTCACGTCGCGTCCGGTAAAACCCGTGCCACCGGTGGTGATGACCACGTCGATGGACGGATCGGCGATCCATTGTCTGACCTGCGCCCGGATCTTTTCGACGTCGTCGGGCACAATGGCGCGGCCGGCGACCGTATGACCGGCCTTGGCGATGCGCTCGACCAATGTCGCGCCCGAGTTGTCGTCCTCGAGCGTGCGCGTGTCGGACATCGTGAGCACCGCGATCTTCAGCGGTACGAATTGTCTGCTGCTGTCGATGCCGGGCATGTCGTTATCAGCTCATAAGTGTCGTCCCCGCGAAAGCGGGGACCCATAACCACCGTCTCTGGAATATGGGTCCCCGCTTTCGCGGGGACGACGGCAAGTGAACTGTCGTCCGCGCCTCGGGCCACCATCTAACTCATCTCAAAGCTGCGCGGCGGCAAACGTGTTGCAGCTCGCGACCGAGCCGGAGCGAAAGCCGGTATTGAACCAGCGTTGCCGCTGCTCGGAGGTGCCGTGCGTGAAGGAGTCTGGCACCGCATAGCCGCGCGCGCGCCGCTGCAGCGTGTCGTCGCCGATCGCGGCCGCCGTGCGCAACGCAGCCTCGACGTCGCCCGGCTCGATGAATGGCGGCTTGCCCTCGCTCCTTAACATTTCGTTTTCGCGATTGGCCCAGACGCCGGCGAGGCAATCGGCCTGCAGCTCCACCTGTACTTGGATGTGGTTCGCCGCCGCCTTGCTG
>DASQXF010000311.1:0-16814 GCA_035639895.1 Xanthobacteraceae bacterium | reverse complement strand
GAGCATGACGGCACCCCAGCCCCACGGCACATCGCCCGCGAGGTCGAAGAACACGCGCACCAAGCCATAGAGCGCGACCTTGGTCATCACGCCGCTCATCAGCGCGGAAACGTGGCTCGGCGCCGCTGGATGCGCGAGCGGCAACCAGACGTGCAGCGGCACCAGGCCGGCTTTGGAGCCGGCACCGATGAGCGCAAGGATCAGAATGGAAGCCGCGAGCGTCGCCGAAGGATGCCCAGCACGGATGTCGTCGAAGGCATAACCGCCGTCCGCTCCCGCCAGCAAGCCGAACGTGAGCAGCAACGCGAGCGTGCCGAAGCTCGCCATGATCAAATACACGTATCCCGCACGGACGTTCTCGACGACGCGGTGATGCGCCATGACCAGCGCCCATGACGACAGCGACATGAATTCCCACGCCACTAGAAATGTGAACGCGTCGTCGGCGAGCACAACGATGTTCATGCCGGCGAGAAACGCCGGATAGAACGGCAGCACCCGGCGAGCGGCATGCTCGTGGCGACCGTATCCAAGCGCGAACAGGCTGGCAGCAGCGGCGCCGAGATTGACCACGGCGAGGAAAAAGGCCGAAAGCGCATCGAGACGGAAATGCGCTCCAAGCCACGGAATTCCGAGCGGAAGCGTGGCAACCGACAGACTATCGTAGATGCCGAGGAGAGCGAGGAGCGCGATCGAGAGAAGCGCCAGCGACGCGATCAGGCAAATTCCGTACACGATGTGGCCGGCACGCGCAGCGTCGGCGAACATGACGGCGAGACCCGCCGTCACTAGCAGCACGGCGGCGCTGCCAAGGGCCAGGAGCACCATTAATGATCCCCCGTTCGGTGCATGGCCGCGACGGCGTAAGGACGGTTACAGGGCAAGCTCGTGCCTTATCTTTTCAGCCGCACGCCGCGCCCACCGCCATGACTGACCGCTCCCTCGCCGATCAGTTCGATGCCCGCAGCCGTCAGCGCGTCGACAAGCTTCATCAACGAATCCACATTTCCCCGGATGACCCCGTCACTCGCCTCCATGCGCTGGATCGTGGGCAGCGAGAGACCCGAACGTTCGGCAAGCTGGCGTTGATCGATTTCCAGCAGCGCCCTCGCGGCTCGCATCTGAGCGCCAGTGATCATGTTTGAAACATCAGAATCGATGGCCTTTGCATGGATACTGACGCGTAATTCACGCGATACGAAATTACAAGGCACAAAGTCAGGCGATAGCGGCGGCCCTGCTACTCGCTTCCAGCGCCTTGCCTAGGGAACAGCAGGCAGGCGTCGCCGTAGGAATAGAATCGGTACTCTTCGCGGATCGCGTGCGCATAGGCGCGCTGCATCACGTCGAGCCCGCAAAATGCCGCGACGAGCATGAACAGCGTCGAGCGCGGCAAGTGAAAATTGGTGAGCATCACGTCGACCGCGCGGAAACGATAGCCGGGTGTGATGAACAACGCGGTCTCGCCTTCAAACGGGCGGATGACGCCATCGTCCCCAATGGCACTTTCCAAGAGCCGCAGCGAGGTCGAGCCCACTGCGACGATGCGGCCGCCCGCCGACCGCACCCGGTTGAGCGCATCCGCCGTCTGCGCCGTGACGCTCCCTTCCTCCGCGTGCATATGATGCGCGTCCGTGTCGACTGTCTTGACAGGGAGGAACGTCCCTGCCCCGACATGCAGCGTGACCTTGTGCAGCGTAATTCCCTGCGCCATCAGAGATGACGTGAGCGCATCGGTGAAGTGCAATCCCGCCGTGGGCGCCGCGACCGAGCCCTCCGCCTGCGCGAACATGGTCTGGTAGTCGGTTCGATCGCGCTCGTCGGGGGGGCGCCGGATGTAGGGCGGCAGCGGCATGGCGCCACGCTCGTCGACCGCCTGGTCGAGCACGGGCCCGTGAAAAGCGAAGGCGAGCGTGACCTCGCCGCCCTCGCCTTTGGCCTCAACGGTGGCATCGAGTTGGCCGAGAAAGCAAACCTTGCCTTCGTCGCCGAAGCGCACCACGTCGCCAGGAGAGAGCCGCTTGGCGGGCTTTACGAATGCGCGCCAGCGCGAGCCGTCGAGGCGCTGGTGCAGTGTCGCCTCGATCGATGGTTCCATTGCACCGCGGCCGATCCGCCGGCCGCGCAGCCGGGCAGCGATCACTTTGGTGTCATTGACCACAAGCGCATCGCCGGCGCGCAGCAGATGGGGGAGATCGTGGACGCCTCGGTCTTCCAGTTCCGGCGTCGTGCCGGGACGTACGATCAATAATCGCGCCGCATCCCGCGGCGAAACCGGCCGTAAAGCGATGCGGTCGGGCGGCAACTCGAAATCGAATAAGGCGGTACGCATGGCTGTTCATACAAACGCGCGCACGCCAGGTCATCGCTTATGGGAAGGTCGCACGCGCCGAACCAAGGCTATACGCTGCCAACCCTCGTGGCATGGTGGGTGGCGGCCGTAGAACTGTACCAGCTTTAGACCGAGCTCATCCAAGCAAACGTCGTACGTGGCCTGTTCCGGCCAGGTATAAATTTTCTCTAACGTCGCGGCGTCTCGAAACGGCGTTTTCGATCAATTGGATCAATCCCCATGCTGTTGTCGCGATTGCGTCAAACCATTTTCACAGGCGCGGCGTATCGGTTGCGCAACGATACGAGCAGGAGAGGCAAATGGGCGCCGTCATGGTCAGGTGTCCGCAGACCGGACGCGACATCCCTACCGGTCTGGTCACCGATCGCAAGAGCTTCGAGGCTACGCCGGTCTTCTTCGCGCGGGTCTACTGCCCCATTTGCCGGACGCAGCACGAGTGGTTCGCCAAAGAAGCCTGGGTGTGCGAGGCCGAGCCCCGCGCAGCGCGTAAAGCTTTGGTTTGAGATTCGTGGATGGCGCGGGGCGCTCCTGCGGCGCCCTTTCACTTAGGTTCTTCGCCTGAAGCAACCGCCGAAGGCGAACGATCAAGCATCCGCCGCCAGCTTGGCCGAGATGATGCGATCGGGATCGACAACCGGCTCACCACGCTTGATCTTGTCGACGTTGCCCATGCCCTCGGTCACCTGACCCCAAACGGTGTATTTGCCGTTGAGAAAAGGTGCGTCGGCAAAGCAGATGAAGAATTGGCTGTCGCCGGAATCGGGTGATTGCGCCCGCGCCATCGATACGGTTCCCCGGCGGTGGGGCTCTTTGTTGAACTCCGCCTTGAGTTTCTTGCCCGAACCGCCGGTGCCGGTGCCGTGGGGGCAGCCGGTCTGTGCCATGAAGCCGTCGATGACACGATGAAAGACGATGCCGTCGTAAAAGCCCTCGCGTACGAGCTCTTTGATGCGCGCGACATGGCCGGGGGCGAGATCGGGCCGCATCTGAATGACGACCTTGCCCTTGGTGGTATCGAGTGTGAGCATATTCTCGGTATCGGTCATGGCGCCTTCTCTGCTTGTTTGAGCTTTCGCTGGTCGATGAACCGGATGGTGAACGGCCGCCCCGCCAATGCGTTCCCGAGCGTCTCGGTGAACGGCAGGGGCGCGCAGCGTTGGAGCATGTTGGCTACCGCAATGCGATAGGCCAGCCGTTCATCATCCGAAGCGCCGGCGGATTCGAACGTGATTCTCGGGTGGCCGAAGAGTTCGCCGTTGCGACGGAAACTCATGCGGACCGTAATTTGCATGCCAGGGCGTGATTGATCGAGGGCCGGTGGAACCCAGCACGCCCGCAGCGCCGCGCTGACCTCTTCGAGCGTGTTGAGCGGCAGCTGAGGGGCTTGCGCCGCCGCGCTCGCCACCCACGTACCGAGCGCCACCCCGACGACCCGCAAGCAGATGATCACGGTTGGTCCCGGTTATCGACGAAACGCACGGCGATCGGCCGGCCCGCGACCGCATTGCCCAACCCTTCGCTGAAGTGCAGCGGCGTGCAGCGTTCGAGCGCCGCAGTAATCGCCCGGAGGTAAGCTTCGCGGGTCTCCGGGGCAGCGCCCTGGCTGACATAGGTCACCCGCGGTGTGGCGATGATGTTGCCGCTGCGCTTGAAGGCAAAGCGCACGGACATCTGCATGCCGGAACGCGCCTCTTCCTTCGGAGGCGGAATCCAGCAGGCGCGAAGCGCGTCGAACATGTCGCACAGCGTATCGAGCTTGTGATCGCTGCTCCGGTCTTCCGTCAGATCGGCGCTCGCGGAGCGTTCAGCCGCGGACACGCTCTCGATGGTCAGGCGCAAATCCTGGCCGATCCAGGAGGTGGGGTAAGGAATACAATCGCGACGGACAAAGACGCTGTGTACGGTCGGAAAGGACGGTACCCTACTGAACACGCTGCAGACTGCACCTGCCGGGGCGGCAGCGCTCACCGCCGCCGTCAAGATGGCCGACCCGATCAGCGCGTAGGCGGTGCGCACCGATCCTCCTCGTTATTTGGCGTCGGCGGCGACCTGCACACGGACCATGCGGTCGGGATCGACCACCGGCTCGCCCTTCTTGATCTTGTCGACCACTTCCATGCCGGACAGCACTTCCCCGACGACCGTGTACTTGCCGTTGAGGAATGATCCATCGGCGTACATGATGAAGAACTGCGAATTCGCCGAATTTGGATCGTTGGCACGCGCCATGCCGACGACGCCTCGCTTGAACGGCACATTCGAGAATTCGGCCGGCAGATTGGGATATTTCGAGCCGCCGGTGCCGTCGCCGCGCGCGCCGTCGCCCGTCTGCGCCATGAAGCCGGCAATCACGCGGTGGAACGGCACGTTGTCGTAATACTTCTCACGCGCCAGTAGTTTGATGCGCTCGGCGTGCTTGGGGGCGATGTCGTTGCGCAGCTTGATGACGATGCGCCCGTATTTGGTATCGATGAGAAGCGTGTTCTGTGGATCGGCGCCGGGCGGCAGTTGTACCTGCGCGAGAGCGGGCACCATACATATTAGAAGGGCCAAAGGTGCAAACAGGCGGATCATGGAATCTCCCGGGCTCAACGGCCGGACGTGCCGGCGAACTTTGCTTTCAGTCGAACGGCGATCGGTGGCGGAACGAACGGCGAGACGTCGCCGCCCATGGAAGCGATCTGCCGCACCAGTGTGGCGGTGATCGGGCGAACCGCCGGCGCGGCCGGCAGAAAAACAGTCTGCACCGCGGGCGCCATTGTGGCGTTCATACCTGCCATTTCCATCTCGTAATCGAAGTCGGTCGCGCTGCGCAGGCCTCGGATCAGGAGCGTCGCACCCTCGCGCTGCGCGGCGGCGACGACGAGATCGGCGAACATGATGCAAGCGAAATCGCAGCCGCTCGCACGCGCGAGTGCGCCGCAGGTCTCCTCGACCATGGCGCGCCGCTCCTCGGCCGCAAACAAGGGCGTCTTGCCGGGATGGGTGCCGATCGCGAGCACCAGCCGATCGGCAAGCCGGACGGCTTGGCGCACGATATCGAGATGGCCGTTGGTGACCGGATCGAACGATCCCGGAAAAAGCGCGGTGCGCGGCATGGAGGCGGTCTAGCGCGCGCTCCGGGGGGACCGCAAGCTCGGCGCAACGCTACCGGCGCCGGGCGGAGGCCAATCGGAGCGAGCTGGCATTTGGTTGACAATCCGCCCGGGCGGGGGCCAGCAATCTTGTTCCTTCCCATGGGTTTACGCGTTTTGTTACATGAGAACTATGAAATGAGAAGGTACCAGGTGATCGCGGAGATGAGCCGAGCCTCCTCCGCGGCGATCCCAGTTATCAACCAGCGATAACCGTCATGGAAATCACCGCCGCCGTAGTCCCTGAAAAATTCGCCGCGTTCACGATCGACAAGCTCGAACTGACCGATCCGCGACCGGACGAGGCATTGGTCAGGATCGTGGCGAGTGGCATGTGCCAGACTGACCTGCACGGCCGCGATGGCTACTACAATACGCCCTATCCCGCGGTTTATGGCCACGAGGGCGCGGGAATCGTAGAGGCAGTCGGCCGGGGCGTGACGAAATTCGCCCCGGGCGATCACGTCGTCCTCTCGTTTCCATGGTGCGGCACCTGTCCGAATTGCCGGCGCGACATGCCGTTCCATTGCATGCGGCACCGCGAGCTGAAAATGGGCGGCACGCGCCCCGACGGCTCCACGCTCATGAGCAAAGGCGGCGCGCCGGTCTACAGCGCCTTTTTCCAGCAATCCTCCTTCGCCACGCATGCGATCGCCAACGAACGCTATATGATCAAAGTCAGGAAGGACGTTCCACTCGAGCTGCTTGGGCCATTCGCTTG
Source organism: Xanthobacteraceae bacterium (assembly GCA_035639895.1). GTDB lineage: Bacteria > Pseudomonadota > Alphaproteobacteria > Rhizobiales > Xanthobacteraceae > VAZQ01. The sequence goes on along the minus strand of DASQXF010000311.1, from coordinate 10,606 downwards.
CAGCGGACAGACCGGCGCCGGCGCCGTGCTCAACTCGATGCGGCCGAGGACGGGAGATTCATTTGCGGTATTCGGCGTAGGCGCCGTCGGCCTGTCCGGACTGATGGCGGCAAAGATAGCCGGATGCGACCCCATCATTGCCGTCGACGTGCACGATGCGCGACTGGCGCTGGCGCGGGCGCTCGGCGCCACGCACGTGATCAATCACAGAGGCCGCGCCGACGTGGTCGGGGACATCCGCAAGATCACCGGGGACGGCGTGCGCTTCTCCCTCGAGACATCGGCGCAGCCCACGGTCTTCCGCGAAGCGGTCGAGGCGCTGATGGCGGCCGGCACCTGCATCCTTCTCGGCAGCGCACGCAGCGGCACAGAGGTGTCACTGGAGATGCCGTTCCTGCAGTTCGGCCGCGTGGTGCGCGGCGTGATCCAGGGGGAAAGCCATCCGCAGGAGTTCATCCCCAAGCTGGTCGACTTCCTCATGCAGGGCAAAATGCCGGTCGATCGCATGATGACGTTCTATCCCCTTTCGGAGATCAATCGAGCAGCGCGGGAGTCTTCGCAGGGAACGACGATCAAGCCGGTGTTGCGCATGCCGCGCTGAGCCGCATGATCCTATACGGCCGATCCGGCAAGTCGTGATATCATCCCATTCTTCTTTGGCTGTTGGCCTGACCGTGACGCGAAGCATTCTTTGGCTTGCTCTCGTGGTCGGCGCTGCCCAATTCGGCGGCGCGGCCGGCCTTGCGCAAATGCCGCCCAGCGAGCGGGAGCTGCGCATCTATGCCGGGCTGCACGACGCGGCCGCGCGCGGCGATGCCACCGAGATCGAGCAGCTGATCGCCCAAGGCGAAAAGCCCAACATCCAGGATGCCAACAGCCGCACGCCGCTGCACGTCGCCGCGTTCTTGCGCCGCCATGAGGCGGCACGGACGCTGCTGCGGCTCGGCGCCAATCCGAATGCACTCGATGCGCAGCGCTACGACATCATCACGATTGCCGCCGTGAACAATGACCTCGAAATGCTCAACATCGCACTCGGGGCTCGCGGCGATGCACGCGCGATCATCGGCCCGTACAAGGACACCGCGCTGATCGCTGCTGCCCATCGCGGACACGTCGAGATCGTGCGCGCCCTCATCGCGGCCAAGGCGCCTCTCAATCACGTGAACGATTTTGGCCGGACCGCCCTGCTCGAGGCTGTCGTGCTCGGCAACGGCGGCGGCAATCACCGCGCCGCCGTCGAGGCGTTGGTCGAGGCCGGCGCCGATGTCACCATCCCCGACCGGTACGGCATCACGGCGCTGCAACATGCCCGCACGCGCGGCTACTCGCAGATCGCGCGAATCCTGGAGAATGCGGGCGCACATTGAGCATTGCGCCCAACTGCCGAAGATCGCAGCCGCGTCGGTTCACGCCAGTCTTACAAATGCGCGCGAATGAAAGCGCCGGCCGATGCGATCGCGCGGCGGCCTGCTTCAAGCTGCGCTGCCCACAGGTGCCAAGCATGGATCATGTGCGGCCAAATCTCGAGGTTCACCCACACGTCCGCCGCCCCCGCCCGCCGCGCGATGCGGACCGCGTCGTCGAGCAGCGTCTCGGCGGAGCCGACCTGCACAAGCAGCGGCGGTAGCCCGGCAAGATCGGCATTGAGCGGTGAGACCAGGGGATTCCTCCGATCGGCGCCCGCCAGATACGCGGATGCCAATTCCTCGAGATACGACTTCGAGATCAGCGGATCGGTGACCGCCTTTTCCGCAACGCTCGCGCCGGTCATCTGCAGATCGACCCAGGGCGACACCAGCCAAGCGCAGGCAGGCAGCGGTTCGCGCGCGTCGCGCACGCTTGTCATCAACGCGAGCGTGAGGCCGCCGCCGGCGCTGTCGCCAGCGATCGCTACCTTGTCCGGAGCAATGCCTTGATCGAGGAGGAAGCGATAGGCCCTGCGCGCATCCTCGATCGCGGCAGGGAATGGGTGCTCGGGCGCCAGCCGGTAGCCGACGGCAAGCGTGCGCGCCCGGGCCGCACGTCCAGCTTCGGTCACCATGCCGCGGTGGCTGACGATCGAGCCTGAGCAGTAGCCGCCGCCGTGAAAGAAAAGGAGCACCTTCGACGGATCGCTGCCCGGCGCGAGCGACCACTCGGCGGCAACGCCGTTGGCATCGATCGGCTCGAGCCTGATGTCGGCCGCAGGCGGAGAGGTCGAACCGATCGCATCGAGCCGCTCGCGGCGCTCGGGGAAGCTCGCCGGCCTCGGCTTGGAGCGCAGCAACTCGCGGACAGCATCGATCTCGCTGCTGGGCATATGCAGATCGGGTTTTGCTCAGACGCTTCCGCCAACCAGGTCCTTCGTTCAAGCCCGACGAGGTGCATCGGGGGCCGCCACTGTCGAGACGTGCCCGTGCGTGGTGCCTTGTCTTCTGTTTAGGGAATGTCCTCGCCCCGTTCGATCCGTCGCATCAGCCGTTCGAGCTCCTCCGAAGGCTTCGTGCGGAGATCGGCGTCGTACATGCGACGAAGCTGCTCAGCGATGGCAAATAGCGTCTCGGTACCCAAGCGAACAACCTTATCCTTCGTGTCGTCCTCGGGCACGGACATCTCGGATCGGCCTGTCTCAGAACGCATACCGTTTGCCGAAGCTTGCTAACGCCGGCGCCTCGCAGAAGGTTCCTTCGCAAGGGGTAGTCTGGCGCGCTTGTACCGTTTCTAAATTAACGCGCAGGTCGCTGCTCGCAGGCACGCGTTGCGCGTTCCGCACAGCGATCATAAAGCCTCGAAAGCGAGAGGACAAATGAGTGTGGGACGTGTTTTCGGGCGAGTTGAGGTTGACCGCGCCGGACACTATGCCGGCCGCCGCGCCAACGACAACCATACGCCACCGCCAATCAAGGCCACGCCGGATAGTCGACCCAACAGTTTCGCGCGCCACGAGTGCATGAACCATGCTCGCCCGAGCCCGGCCGCGACCGCCCAGCCGGAATCGGTGAACGCCGCGAGCACGACGGAAATGGCGCACATCACCGCGAGCTGCGGCTCAACCGGCAAGGCAGCATCGACGAACTGCGGCAGGAAGGCGGTGAAAAACGCGATCGTTTTCGGGTTCGACAGCGCAACCGCAAAGCCGCGCCAGACATGCACGTGCCCCCGCGGCAGGCTTGCGGCGCCGCTCTCGCCGGCGTGGCGCCACACCTGAATGCCGAGCCAGATCAGATAAGCCGCGCCGAGCCAGCGCAAGATTTCGAACAACGTGGCAGCGTTCCTGACGACCCAGCTCAAGCCGAACGCGATCGCGGCGAGCAACACCGCATTGCCGAGCGTGGTGCCGACCACGGTGGTGAGCGCCGCGCGCATGCCTTCCCGCGCGCCGGTCGCGATGACCAGCGTGACGATCGGCCCCGGAGTGATGACCAGTACAGCGGTAATGAGAAGAAAGGCGGTAAACAGTTCCCAGTTCATCGCGACTCTAACCTCTCCGCGCGTTTAGTGATCTCGGTCCGGGGTCCCCGCGACGCAAGCCTGGCGGGGTTACTCCTCGCGGGCACGAGCGGATGCGCAGTTCCAAACGAGCGGAGGCTCTGGTCTAGCCACCGTTCTGGTCATTTTCTTCGCTGATGCGCTCGACCGAGACCACGCGCTCGCCCTCCGCGGTATCGAACACGATCACGCCCTGTGTCGAGCGGCCCGCAATGCGGATGCCCTCGACGCGGGTGCGGATGAGCTGGCCGCCGTCGGTGACCAGCATGATCTGGTCCTCGTCCTCGACGGGGAACGAGGCGACCACGCGGCCCGTCTTGGCGGTCACCGCCATGGCGACGATCCCTTTTCCGCCGCGGCCGGTGGTACGGTATTCGTAGGAAGACGAACGCTTGCCATAGCCGCGCTCCGAGACCGTGAGCACGAACTGCTCGGCCGCGGACATTTCCACGTAACGCTGCTCACCCAGTTCGATAGCGCCCGTCGCCTCCTCTACGTCCGGCGCGACCTCCTCGGGCTCGCCGGTAAGTCCACGGCGCACTGCATTGGCACGCTTGAGGTAGGCCGCGCGCTCATCAGCCGTGGCGTTGATATGGCGCAGGATGGACATGGAAATGACTTTGTCTTCGCCACTCAACTTTATTCCGATATCGCCGATCGTGTCGCGCCCCTTTTTCAGAGACGTTTTGTTGGCGGGGAAGCGTATGCATTGGCCTTCTCGGGTCGTAAGGAGGACGTCATCGTCATCTTTGCAGAGCTCAACGCTCGCAATCGAGTCGCCATCTTCCAACTTGATCGCCTTGATGCCGGAGGGGCGAACGTCGACATAGTGATCGAGAGCTATTTTCCGGACGATCCCGTTCGTCGTCGCGAACATGAGTTGCAGACCGCCCCATACCGTTTCATCCTCCGGCAAGGGCATTATCGTCGTGATGCGCTCGTCCTGTTGCAGCGGCAGGATGTTGATCAGCGCCTTGCCGCGCGCCTGCGGCGCCGCCTGGGGCAGCCGCCACACCTTCTCCTTGTAGACTCTACCGAGCGAGGAGAAGAACAATACCGGCGTGTGCGTCGAGGCCACGAACAGCCGCGAGACGAAATCCTCTTCGCGCGTCTGCATGCCGGCGCGGCCCTTGCCGCCGCGCCGTTGCGCGCGGTACGTCGAGAGCGGCACACGCTTGACGTAGCCGAGATGCGAGACGGTCACCACCATATCCTCGCGGTGGATGAGATCTTCTTCCTCCACCTCGCCTTCCTCATCGAGGATGACGGTGCGCCGCGGCGTGGCGAACTTCTCGCGCACGGCTCTAAGCTCGTCCTTCACGATGCTCTGAATGCGCGCCCGCGAGCGCAAGATATCGAGATAGTCGGCGATCTCTTCGGCGAGCTTGTCGAGCTCGGCCTTGATCTCGTCGCGGCCGAGCGCGGTCAAGCGCTGCAGCCGCAGGTCGAGGATCGCTTTGGCCTGTTCGGCCGAGAGCTTGTAAGTGCCGCTCGTCGATACCTTGTGCCGCGGATCGTCGATCAGCGTGATCATCGCCTCGACGTCACGCGCCTGCCAGTCGCGCGCCATCAATGCTTCGCGCGCTGCATTGGCATCGGAGGATTCGCGAATGAGCTTGATCACCTGGTCGATATTGCTGACGGCAATGGCGAGCCCGACCAGCACATGCGCCCGATCGCGTGCCTTGCCCAGCAGATATTTGGTGCGCCGGGAGATCACCTCCTCGCGGAACGCGATGAAGGAGGCGAGCAGATCCTTGAGATTCATCACCAGCGGGCGGCCGCCCTCGAGCGCGACCACATTCGCCCCGAAAGTCGACTGCAGGGGCGTGTAGCGGTAGAGTTGGTTGAGCACGACGTCCGCCATGGCGTCACGCTTGAGCTCGATGACGACGCGATAGCCCTTGCGGTCGGACTCGTCGCGCAGCGCGCCAATGCCGTCGATCTTCTTGTCGCGCCATAATTCCGCAATTCGCTCGACCATCGCCGCCTTGTTCACCTGGTAGGGAATCTCGCTGACGATGATCGCCTCGCGTTCGCCGCGCAGCGTCTCGATCTCGACCTTGCCGCGCATGACAATCGAGCCGCGGCCGTGGGTATAGGCGGCGCGAATGCCCGCGTGCCCAAGAATGACGCCGCCGGTCGGGAAGTCGGGGCCGGGAATGATGCCGATCAGCTCCTCGATACTCAGGCCGGGGTTTTCGATCAGGGCGATGCAGGCATCGATCACCTCGCCGAGATTATGCGGCGGGATGTTCGTCGCCATCCCCACCGCGATGCCGCCGGCGCCGTTGACCAAAAGGTTGGGGAAGCGCGCCGGCAGCACCACCGGCTCTTTCTCGTTGCCGTCGTAGTTGGGCTGGAAATCGACGGTCTCTTTGTCGATATCGTCGAGCAACTCCATGGCCGGCCTGGCCAGGCGGCATTCGGTGTAGCGCATGGCCGCCGGCGGATCGCCGTCGACCGAGCCGAAGTTGCCCTGCCCGTCGATGAGCGGCAGGCGCATGGAGAAATCCTGCGCCATGCGCACCAGCGCGTCGTAGATCGCCTGGTCGCCGTGGGGGTGGTATTTGCCCATCACGTCGCCGACAACGCGCGCCGATTTGACGTATTTCCTGTCCGGCGTGTGGCCGTTCTCGTGCATCGAATAGAGGATGCGCCGATGCACCGGCTTGAGGCCGTCGCGCGCGTCCGGCAGCGCACGTGCCACGATCACGCTCATGGCGTAATCGAGGTAGCTGCGCTTCATCTCCTCGGTGATGGAGACCGGGCGAATATCGGACGGGCCGGGCGCTTCCGGCTGCTGGTCGTTGTCGTCGGCCAAGGGAAAATCCCACTGGGTGAGGGCTCAAATGTCCTTAGCTGATTCATCCGGTCGGCGCCACCCAAAAACGCGCCGGGTTCGAGCTATTTTCATATGGTGATTCAGTAACTTATCGTCAAGTTGCGACGGCCGCGCCGAGCCCTCGGCTCCGCCTCGTTTTACCCCCGATTTTGCGTGGCTTTAGTTCCCGAACGCCACCGCATGCATGACGCGGCCGGGCATTAGCGTAAACAGGCCGGCGATCACCAGCGCGCCGACAAAGATGGCGATCATGGCATTGCGGTGCCGCTCGACGTGATGCCGCCGGGCATGCACGACGGCGAGGGGCAACGTCACGAGCGTGAAGATCCCGAGCAAATGAATCGGGCTCCATGGTCCCCACACGCGCAGCTCATGAATCCAGAACGAGGTGGCCGCCACGATCACCATGAGCACGACCCAGATCCAGCCGATGGTACGATGGGGCAGCGTTCCCTTGGGCGCGGCGAGTTGCAGCGCGCCAATGGCGAACGCGGCCAAGGCCGCAAAAGCATGCAGCTGGATCGCCGGGGCGGCGTTCAATAGCGGCGCAAGCGACACAGCCTTTCTGCGCCTCACCTGACGCCGCGCTTGCGGGATTGCCGGAACTGAGCTGCGCGCGCAGCCACGGGATCCGGGCCGTGACCCTTAAAATGGAATCTCGTCGTCCATGTCGCCGCGCTTGCCGGCGCCAGCCAAGGCCGGCTTCTTCTCGCGTCCCGATGGACCCGAGGCCCCGAAATCATCCTCGTCCGCGGCGAAATCGCCCCCGGCGCGATCACCCGCCCGGTCGAGCATGGTCAGCTGCGAATTGAAGCTCTGCAGCACGACTTCGGTGGTGTACTTGTCCTGGCCCGATTGGTCCTGCCATTTCCGAGTCTGCAATTGACCCTCTAGATAGACTTTCGAGCCCTTCTTCAAATATTGCTCGACAATCCGGCACAGCCCCTCGTTAAAGATGACCACGCGGTGCCACTCAGTCCGCTCGCGACGCTCGCCAGTCGTCTTGTCGCGCCACGTTTCCGATGTTGCCACGCTCAAATTCGCGACCGGCCGGCCGTCTTGCGTGCGCCGGATCTCGGGGTCTTTGCCGAGGTTGCCGACCAGGATCACCTTGTTGACACTACCGGCCATGACCGTCTCCTGTTTCCTTGATCCGAGCACCCTAATCCCAAGGTCGGAACGAAGTCGCCCTCCTCGCCCGTGCCATCATGCTTTTCCACAGCACGCGACGAGCCGGACCACTCCGCCTTCGTTCCCTATTTGTTCTAGCACCAATGGTGCACAAATGCAAATACTTCGACGCGGATTCTGCCATTACGCGTGCCGGGCCGAACGCGCCGACGCCGAGCGGTGTTGCAGCCACAGAAATATGAAGCCGACGATCGGGACCAAGATGTCGCTGTAAAAAATGATGCCGGCATTGCCGGGCGCGAAATTGTGCGCCGTTATCATCTGCTGGACGTGAACCCCAGCGGCGCCCCATAGGAAGCAGGCGGGCCCGACGATTGCCGCAAGCCGCAAGTCGAAGCTTCCCTTGAACGCCAAGAACCCGACGATCGCAAAACCGAGGCTGGCAAAGCCCACCTCCGATTGGAAAGGGCTATCCTCCCATCCGATGAAGGACGCGGCCAATTTCCCGAAAAAGACGTGCAGGACAAAATTATAGAGGTAGGAAAATCCGATCGAAAACAGGAGGAAGTACGAGAATAGCGCCTCGACGATCACCGCAAGGCTGCGCGGCCGGCGGGCACGCCAAAGCGCGATGGCGGACGCGAAGAGGCCAATCACAAAAAAGGTGAGCGTAAAGTTGCCGAGGATGAAGGCGATGATGTCTCGCATTGCGCTCTCCGAGCGACCACGCCTCTAGAGGACGGCTTGACGGCCTGCTCGGATTATCCGATTTGCCGGCATGAGAAAGCCCGCACGGAACAAACGCCCGCGACCGCAGTGGTGCGAGCATCGCCGTGCCGTTGTCCACAGCCGCGTAAGGGCAGCACTCTTGCGGTTCGGCGGACTAGCGAAACGCCGCCGTTCTCACTACGTTCCTGCGGGTGCCGCGCGCGGAGGCGCGTCTTGACCTCCCGCATATCACCGCCTTGGCCTCACCGATACGATCGCGCCGACGGACCGCATGAACGAGCTTTTCGACCAGAGCCGCCGCTACGCATCGAGTGAAGGCGGGCGCGTCATCGCAATTCGCGGGGCGCGCGAGCACAATCTCAAGAACATCGATCTCGAAATCCCGCGCGATCGGCTGGTGGTGTTCACCGGGCTCTCGGGCTCGGGCAAATCCTCGCTCGCCTTCGACACCATCTATGCCGAAGGCCAACGCCGGTACGTGGAGTCGCTCTCGGCCTATGCGCGCCAGTTCCTAGAGATGATGCAGAAGCCCGACGTCGACCAGATCGACGGCCTCTCGCCCGCCATCTCCATCGAGCAGAAGACCACTTCGCGCAATCCGCGCTCCACGGTCGGCACCGTTACCGAGATCTACGACTATATGCGGCTTCTCTGGGCGCGCGTGGGCGTGCCCTACTCGCCGGCCACCGGCTTGCCGATCGAGAGCCAGACGGTGTCGCAGATGGTCGACCGGGTGATGGCGCTGCCGGAGGGCACGCGGCTCTATCTGCTTGCACCGGTGGTGCGCGGGCGCAAGGGCGAGTACCGCAAGGAACTCGCCGAGTACATGAAGCGCGGCTTCCAGCGCGTGAAGATCGACGGCAAGTTCTACGAGATCGCGGATGCGCCGGCGCTCGACAAAAAATTCAAGCACGACATCGACGTCGTCGTGGACCGCGTGGTCGTGCGCGGCGACCTCGCCACGCGCCTCGCGGATTCGCTGGAAACCGCGCTCAAGCTGGCCGATGGACTGGCGGTAGTAGAGTTCGCGGACGCGTCGCCCTCATGGGAGGGTGGCGCCGAGCACGTCGGACCCGCAAAGAAAACGGCGAAAATTCACGACCAAGGCGGTCCGCAGCGCCTCATCTTCTCGGAAAAATTCGCCTGTCCGGTTTCCGGCTTCACCCTCCCCGAGATCGAGCCGCGGCTGTTTTCGTTCAACAATCCGTTCGGCGCATGCCCGGCGTGCGGCGGGCTCGGCGTCGAGCAGCAAATTGATCCCGATCTCGTCATTCCCGACCGCGAGAGGACCTTGCGCGGCGGCGCGATCGCGCCATGGGCGAAATCGAGTTCACCGTACTACGTGCAAACGCTGCTCGCGCTCGGCAAGCATTACAAATTCAGCCTCGATACCAAATGGAAGGACCTGCCGAAGAAGACGCAGGAGGCGATCCTCTATGGTTCCGGCGAGGATCCGATCCGCTTCGTCTACGACGATGGGCTGCGCTCCTACGAGACCAAAAAGCCGTTCGAAGGTGTAGTGACCAACCTCGAGCGACGTTGGCGCGAGACCGAGAGCGACTGGGCGCGCGAGGAGATGGCCAAATATTTCACCGACATCGCCTGCGCGGCCTGCAAAGGATATCGGCTCAAGCCCGAGGCGCTGTGTGTGCGGGTCGGCGGCCTGCACATCGGGGAGGTCGCGGATATGTCGGTCAAGCGCGCGGGCGAATGGTTCACGCAATTGCCGCAAGCGCTCAACGCCAAGCAGAACGAGATCGCCGTGCGGGTGCTCAAGGAGATCCGTGAGCGGCTCAAATTCCTGGTCGATGTCGGGCTCGAATATCTCACGCTGTCGCGCGCCTCCGGCACCCTCTCGGGCGGCGAGAGCCAGCGCATCCGGCTTGCCTCGCAGATCGGCTCGGGGCTGACCGGCGTGCTCTACGTGCTCGACGAGCCGTCGATCGGGCTGCACCAGCGCGACAACGCGCGGCTGCTCGAAACGCTCAAACGGCTGCGCGACCTCGGCAATACGGTCATCGTGGTGGAGCACGACGAGGACGCCATCCGCACCGCCGACCACGTGCTCGACATCGGTCCCGGCGCCGGCATCCATGGCGGCCATATCGTCGCCCAGGGCACGGTCGATGATCTGATCGCGACGCCGGCCTCGCTCACCGGCAAGTATTTGTCGGGCGAGATGACGGTGACAATTCCCGAGCGCCGACCGAGGAACGCGCGGCGCACGCTGACCCTCGTCAACGCCCGTGGCAACAATCTCAAGAATGTGACAGCGGAAATCCCGCTCGGTCTGCTCACCTGCGTCACCGGCGTGTCCGGCGGCGGCAAGTCGACCTTGCTGGTCGATACCCTCTACAAGGCGATCGCGCGCCGGCTCAACGGCGCCTCCGAGGCCCCCGCCCCGCACGACCGCATCGAGGGGCTCGAGCA
>DASQXF010000310.1:0-2953 GCA_035639895.1 Xanthobacteraceae bacterium | reverse complement strand
AACCCGGATGGGCTGCGAAACCAACTCGACGGCAACGTGATCCAGACGTTGAGCCGCACCTTGATCGAGGAGCTCAAATACGACCGCTCCGCGGTGACGAGCCTGGACTGGGCGAGCTATCCCATCCTGCGATTCCCACAGCTCCCGGAGCTCGTCTACGATCTCATCGATCGGCCGAACGAGCGCCCGTGGGGCGCCGGCGAGCCGGCCGCCGCGGTCGTGCCGTCGGCGATCTCGAACGCGGTGTTCGACGCGATCGGCGTGCGGCTGCGCTCGGTGCCCTTCACGCCGGACGAGGTGATGGCGGCAATGAAAGGAACGGCGTGATTATTGTAGTCGCGTGAGCAAACCCAGCCGAAGTCGGGTTTGCCCGGCTTCGGTCGGTTTAAGCAAGCATGGAAACGCGCGAGGTCCTCAGACGCGAAATCAAGGCGTTGGCCTTCGATCAGTACGGCACCATCGTCGATATGCAGAAGGGGCTCACCGAGGCGGTGACGCCCTTTCTCAAGCGCAAGGGCTGGGACGGCAAGCCGAACAGCTTCGTCACCTGGTGGCGCCGCACCCACTTCGAGAACTCGATGATCGACGCGCTGTGCGATCGCGGGCACACGCCCTATCGGCAGATCGGAGAGCGCGCGGTCTCTTACGTGATGGATCGCTGCGGCATCCGCTACACGCCGGACGAAGCGCGGGGACTCGTGAGCGAAATCGAGAAGCTCAAGCCGTTCCCCGATGTGGTGCCGGCACTCGAACAGCTTCGATCCAAGGGATATAAGCTGGCCATCCTTTCAAATGGCGACCGTGACATGCTCGAGGCGGCCAGGCCGCACATCGGCTTTGCGTTCGATCGCGTCATCTCGGTCGAGGCGGCCGGCTATTTCAAGCCGCACTGGAAGACCTATGCCAAGGCCGCCGAGATCCTCGGGGAGGAGCGGTCCGACATTCTGTTCGTCGCCAATCACGCCTTCGATTGCATCGGGGCGAAGTCGTACGGCATGCGGACCGCGTTCATCGATCGGCGCAGGCGGCCGTTCGGCCACACGCCGCATCAGCCCGATCTCATCGTGGCCGATTTTGCCGAACTCGCCGCGGTGCTGGCTTGAGTTTGCACGCCGCTTGCTTTTGCGCTGATCCATGGCCATGGTGCGAACATGACTCTCGCCATGAGTGAACACGGGGCGCTCGGAGCCGTCCGCCACGATTGGACGCGCGAGGAGGTGCGTTCGCTGTTCGAGCTTTCCTTTCCCGAATTGATCTTTCGCGCGCAGCGCATTCATCGCCTGCACTTCGATCCGACCGAAGTACAGATGTCGACGCTCATCTCGATCAAGACCGGCGGCTGCCCCGAAGACTGCGCCTATTGTCCGCAGAGCGTGCACTACGAAACTGGCGTCAATGCGCAGAAGCTGATGCGCGTCGATGCCGTCATCGCCGAGGCGCGGGCCGCGAAAAGTGCGGGCGCGGCTCGCTTCTGCATGGGGGCGGCGTGGCGCGAGCCGAAAGACCGCGATCTCGATAAGGTGTGCGAGATGGTTGCGGGCGTGAAAGCGGTGGGGCTGGAGACCTGCGCCACCCTTGGCATGCTCACGCAGCACCAGGCGCGGCGCCTCAAGGCGGCTGGCCTCGATTACTACAACCACAATATCGATACCTCGCCGGAATATTACGGCGCGATCATCACCACGCGCACCTATCAGGACCGCCTCGAGACCCTCGGCCACGTGCGCGATGCCGGCATCCACGTCTGCTGCGGCGGCATCGTCGGCATGGGCGAGAGTGCCGAGGATCGCATCGGCATGATCGCGACGCTGGCAAATCTGCCCGTGCATCCGGAGAGCGTGCCGATCAACATGCTGGTCAAGGTCGAGGGCACTCCGCTCGCGCGCGGCGAGGCGATCGACCCGATCGATTTCGTGCGCACCATCGCGGCGGCCCGCATCACCATGCCGAAATCGGTGGTGCGCCTCTCCGCCGGGCGCGAGGACATGAGCGAGGAGACGCAGGCGCTGTGCTTCCTCGCCGGCGCCAACTCGATCTTCTATGGGCCGAAGCTGCTCACCACGCCCAATCCCGGGCGCGATCGCGACCTGCGCTTGATGGACAAGCTCGGGCTCGTGCCCATGGTGAAATGAGCGCGCTCGCGCGGACAGGCGAGCATTTTGGCTTGGTGGCCGTCAATGCACTGCCGCGGCTGCGCGCGGCATCAGCGCGCCGCGATGGCGGATGACCTGCGCCGCCAGCCGGTGCGCGGCGGCGGCAGCGTCGGTCGCTCTCTGTCCGGATAGACGCGCGGCGATATAGGCGGCGTTGAAGCTGTCGCCGGCCGCTGTCGTGTCGATCGGCACCACCACCTCCGGCACGGGTACGAATTCGCGTTGGGAACCGCTTGCCACCAGCGCGCTGTTGGGTCCGTTCTTCACCACGATCTCGCCCACTCCGAAGGCTTGCAGCCGCTCCACGGTTGCTTCGGGACTCGGATCGCCCCACAACACGGCTTCGTCGTCATAGGCCGGCAGCGCGATGTCGATGCGCTTGAGCGCCTCCATGAACACCGTTCGTGCCCGCGACAAATCTCCACGCCAGCCGCGCGGGCGGAAATTTCCGTCGAACGCGATTCTCACCCCTTGCTGCCGCACCATCTCGATCAGCGCGAGGAAGCGGCCGATCCCGGTGTTGGAATAGAGCGAAAGGGTGATGCCGGAAAAATAGACGAGCTTGGCCTTGGTCAGGCCTTGGGCCACGCGGCCCCAGTCCGGCAGCTCGAACAGCTCCCGCGCGGGCGATTCGCCGCGCCAATCGTGGCGGTGAACCGTTCCGGCGGTATCGGTGTCGACCACCGCCAGGCCGGGCAAGCGGCCGCGCATTCGCAGCACCAGATCGTCGGCAACACCCTCCGCCGCGGCAAGCGCGAGGATCGCGTCGGAATAAGGATCATTTCCCAGCGCCGTCGCAA
>DASQXF010000309.1:0-2259 GCA_035639895.1 Xanthobacteraceae bacterium | reverse complement strand
CGTTCCTGCGCCGCTCTGATGCGCCGGTTGCTGGCATGCGGATCGTCGTCGGCCTCCCGCTTGAGCCGCTCGATCAGCCGCTCGGCCTTCCTGAGCTCCTTGTAAAGCTTCTTCTTGCGGCGAAACGAGCTCGCTCCGGCAGATGCACGCACCCGAACCCCGTCCTGGACCACTTCGTCGAGATTGATCACGCCGGCGACCGACAGGGTCGCGACATTCTCGGTCAGCAGCCGGTCGAGCAGGTCCGGCTGCGCGATGCGAAAGTCCGCAAGGCCGTGGTAATTCACGCTCACCCCGCCACACAGCCAGCAATAGGCGTCATGGCTCTTGCAGAGTCGATCCAACGCGCGCGCGCTGCCGATGCCCTGGCTCGTTGCAAACAGCCACAGTGCCAACAGCAGCCGTGGGCTCGCCGGCGCCTGCCCAGGCGTGTGCTCGCGCGCCTTAACCGCCTCCTCCAATTCCCTCAGGTCGAGCCGTTGCAGGTAGTCCCAGATCACCCGCGCCGGATGCTCAGGCCCGATCAAGGCATCCAGGTCCACAGGCCGCAACTCGATCTGATCGCGCACCGGCTCGCGCAGCCGCGGAGCTCCCGCCCCTTGCGCTTCAACGGCATCGCTCTGCGGCAAATCCCCAAACAATCCAGCGGACGTCATCCTGGCCTCCGTCAACGAATCATTGACGCAAGGAATCAGTCCGCCTGCTGCCAGGCAATGAAAACCAGCCTTGATATCCAAAGATTCACAGGCTCTGAGGAGCGCGCATGCGAGATCGTGCCACCAAGTCGAACGTGCGTGCGCGCGTCTCGAAGGATGAGGGCGCCTCATGCTTCGAGACGCATCGCAGCGCTGTCATGCCCACGGAGAGTCATTGACACGCGAGCGCTGCGATGCTCCTCAGCATGAGGCGGAGAACTCGCGAGACAGCGCTACCGATTGGTGCGCCCTACGCTCCTACTGCGCCAGCTCGGTGATCTTGCCGTCCTTGGCACGGCCTTGCGCGTAGTACTGGCCAATGTTGCGCATCAACGCCTCGTCCGACACCGCATAGAGCACCGCGTCGGCCTTGCCGGTATTGATGTGGCGCCGCCACAGGAAGTTCGGCACGACGAAGATGTCGTTCTGCGTCCACTCGAAGCGCTTGCCGCCGACCTCGGTCGCGCCTGAGCCTTCGATCACGACATAGAACGTGCCCGCGGTCTCGCGCTTGAGCTCGGTCTCCTCGCCCGGACGCAACAGCTGCGCCGAATAGTTCAAGGTCTTGAACACGGGTTCGCCGGTCACCGGATTGACGAAATCGACCTTGATGCCCTCGTGCGGATCGCCCTCCTCCTTGCGCAGGCTGTGCAGCGTCTCGAGCACGTCGGCCCCGCGGTAATGGATGAGCGGCGCGGGGCTGCGGCCGACGCCGATCTGATGATCGACGAAGGCGGGCTTGATGCCGCCCTGGCCGTAAAGCCGGCGCGAGCGGCCTTCGCCCTTGGTGACGGCTTGCACCTTGGCATTGCCTTGCGCGCCCGGCAGGTCGTGATCGACCCAGGCGGCGTCGAGGAACTCCATCAGCGGCCAATCCAGCATGTCGATCCAGATCACCGGCTCGCTCGAGTCGTTGCCGTGGTCGTGCCAGGTGCCGTTGGGGGTGAGGATCAAATCGCCGCGCGAGGCGGTGCAGCGCTCGCCTTCGACGACGGTATAGCCCCCCTTGTCCGACAGGATGGTGCGGCTGGCGTTGGGCGAATGCAGATGGACCGGCGCGACGTCGCCGGGATTATAGATCGAGATCGCGCAGCGGATGGTGTTGGTGACCTGCAGGCGCCCGTTCAATCCGGGATTGAGCAGCAGAATGCTTTGCCGGTCGGCGAATTCGATCGGCGACACCTCGGCCTTGCGCGCGATCTCGGAGATGCGGTGCAGATAGGGGCTGAATTCGCTCCAGCGCCACATGTACGGCAAGGTCTTCATCTGGGCGACGGCGACGCGCCCCGACGCGAGCTGCCCGCTCCCTTCGCCGCCGGTCTCGCTGAACCAGGGCCGCTGCGCCGGCGCGTTCGCCTGGGTGCGGACCCAGACGTGGTGCTTGGCGGCCTCGACGTTGATGGCTTCCATCATCTCGCGCGCCTTGTTGGACAGCGGACGCTGCGTCTTGGCGGCTGCGGCGGCGGTCATGACGTTTTCTCCTTAGAACCTGTATTGAGATGTTTCTGATGTCCGGCGGCTGCGGCCTGCGCGCGATAGAGCGAAAGCCTTGCAATGGCGGGCT
>DASQXF010000308.1:0-6924 GCA_035639895.1 Xanthobacteraceae bacterium | reverse complement strand
GATTCTGATCAGGCCGAGCCCAGGAAGCGGCGGATGGTTTCGATGAATTTGGCCACCGAGATCGGCTTCGACAGATAGGCCTCGCAACCGCCCTCGCGGATGCGCTCCTCATCGCCCTTCATCGCAAAGGCCGTGACCGCGACCACCGGAATGGCCTTGAGCTCGGGATCTTCCTTGAGCCATTTGGTCACCTCGAGCCCGGAAACCTCCGGCAGCTGAATATCCATCAGGATCAAGTCGGGACGGTGTTTGCGGGCGAGATCGAGGGCCTCGATACCGTTGCGCGTGGCAACGGTATTATAGCCGTGGGCTTCCAAAAGATCGTGGAAGAGCTTCATGTTGAGCTCGTTGTCCTCCACGATCATCACGGTCTTCGCCATTGCCGAACTTTCCGAGGTCAAGCACCCTCACGCTGATTCCATCTGGTCACAATCCGCTCTAGTGCCGAGACGTTACGGAAACGCAAACGCTGCGGCCAAGCGTATTTTCAGGCCGGCGCAGACGGCGCGACGTCCATGATGCGGCGGCTGAGCGCTATATTGAACGTGTATCCGCCGAACAGGTCGACCAACGTGATGAAGATGAGCAGGAAGGCCGCCTCCCAGCGCTGCGCGGTCTCGATCAAATGCGGCTTTCCGAACACGGCGACCAGCACGACGGCGAGCGGGAGGAGCGAAGCCATGCCGTCCACCACGCCGATGAAGCGGCCGGTCGCCGTAGGCAAGGCGAACGGAATGGAGATGAGCTGAAACGTCAGATAGACCGCGGCGAGCCACGCCATGTTGAATCCGAGCCGTTCCGTGGTGAACAGGCCCAGCATCCCATTCAGGCTCGCAAAAGATCCCGCGAACCAGAAAAAGTAAACCTCCCATAGCGCCAGCCCGACTGCGAAGAGAACGCTCATTCCGGCAACGGATAGATGGCCGCGGCGCATAGTCGCCTCCTTCAGGACATTCACAGCAATTCCGATCAAGTCGACGCGTTGGTCATTCCCCGAGCGCAGCGACGGAGCCACCAAGTCGGCCTCGGCCGACTTGGGCAATTTATGATTGCCGATCTCGGCTAAAGCCGAGATCGGTGGCGCGCCCGGGAATGACGGCCGATGAATCCTACACCTACCGGAGCAACTTTAGAGTCCCTCACCTACCCGAGATGCTGGGCACGCGTCGAGGGACTTGACCTCGCCTCTGCCAGCTGGCGTGCACGCCGGGCTTGATTCGCAGGCCGCAACGGGAGTTGTCTCAGCGCCACACCCGCGGAGCGTCATAGGCGCTAACTTAAGCCGCGTGTCCCGGACGCGGCGCCGTATGAAGCGCAGCGGAATGGTGCGCTGCAGACACCGATCTCGGGTTTACCCGAGATCGGCGCTTAAATGCGCAAGTCGGGGTAAACCCGAGTTGCATGGACCGCTACGGTCCGTGGCGATCCCGGATCAGCGGTGCACCGCTTCGCAAAGAGCTTCGCGCTGCACCGCATCCGGGATACGCGACCTAGTTAGCGCGTATGCGGTGGCCGCGAGGCGTTTGCGGCGATTGCGATGAAGCAACGAAACCGATCGGGGACCCGTCAGGACCGGCACGCAGCCGAAGCGCTCGCCGTTGCCGCGCTCGGCTTCATCGCCGGCGAGCCCGAGCGGTTGGGCCGCTTCCTGGCGGTGAGCGGTATCGGTCCCGACTCCATCCGCGCGGCCGCCCGCGAACCGCAATTCCTTCTCGGCGTGCTCGATCATCTCGCCGCCGACGAGGCACTGCTGCTGGCATTTGCCGCGGAAAACTCGATTCCCCCGAATGCGGTGATCAAGGCGCGTGATACCATCGCCGGGCGCCGTTGGGAGCGCGACACCCCGTGAGCCGTTGCAATAGCGCTGAGCAACGGCGCGACAGGCGGGAGGACGATGCCAGGCTTCTGCCGCGATTGCCGTCGCGACGCGCCGGAGCACGCCGTGCGCTGCTCCGCCTGCGGCTCGCCGCGCCTGTTGCGCCATCCCGAGATCGACACGCTGGCGATCGCCCACGTGGATTGCGACGCCTTTTACGCCACCATCGAGAAGCGTGACGATCCCACGCTCGCCGACAAGCCGGTGATCGTGGGCGGGCGCCAGCGCGGCGTCGTGCTCACCGCCTGCTACGTCGCGCGCACGTTCGGCGTGCGCTCGGCAATGCCGATGTTCGAGGCGCGGCGGCTCTGCCCGCACGCGACCGTGGTGCGACCGGACATGGAAAAATACGCCCGCGTTGGACGGCAGGTGCGCGAACTCATGTTCAAGCTCACGCCGCTGGTCGAGCCGGTGTCGATCGACGAAGCATTCATGGATCTGTCAGGCACCGCCCGCCTGCATCGCATGTCACCCGCCAAGGCGCTCGCCGGTTTCGCCGCCGAGGTCGAGCGCGCGCTCGGCATCACCGTATCGATCGGACTCTCCTCCAATAAGTTCCTTGCCAAGATCGCCTCCGATCTCGACAAGCCGCGCGGGTTTGCGGTGCTCGGCGGCGGCGAGGCTGCCGCCTTCCTGGCGCCACGATCGGTCACGCTGATTTTCGGCGTCGGAAAAATCGCGCAGCAACGTCTGGCGCGCGACGGCCTGCGCACCATCGGCGATCTGCAGCGCGCAGGCGAGCGCGAGTTGCGGCGCAGCTACGGCGCCGAGGGTGCGCGGCTGTTTCGCCTCGCGCACGGCCTCGACGACCGGCCGGTCCACGCCGAGCGCGAGGCCAAAAGCATTTCGGCGGAAACCACTTTCGATCATGACCTCGCCGATTTCCGTCCGTTGGAGCTGCGGTTGTGGCGCCTTTCGGAAAAAGTCTCCTCGCGCCTCAAAAGCAATGCGCTTGCCGGCTCGACGGTGACGCTCAAACTCAAGACCGCCGATTTCCGCATCCGCACGCGGGCGCAGTCGCTCGGCCATCCGACTCAGCTCGCGTCACGGATTTTCGCGGTCGGGCGAGATCTGCTGGCACGCGAAACCGACGGCACGATGTTTCGGCTGATCGGCATCGGGCTCTCCGGGTTGTGTGATGCCGACGGCGCCGATTTTGAGGACCTCATCGATCGCCGCAGCGCCGAAGCCGAGCAGGCGATGGACCGGCTGCGGCAGCGCTTCGGCGACGAGGCCGTGGTCAAGGGACTGGCGCTCGAGAGCGAGGAGGACGAATGAGCCAGCGCTGGACGAATTCGGCCGCCGCCGGTGTTAGACTCAAAGCAAATCGACCAACCGGGAGGAACGACGATGCGATCAATGCACACGCTCATGACCGCCGCGCTTGCTGGCGCCGCGATGTTCGGCACCATCAGCGGCGCAGCGGCTCAGACCAAGTTGAAGGTGATGGTGTTCCCCGGTCTCGCGAACCTCGCAATCTTCGCGGCCCAGCACAATAACTTTTTCGGCAAGCAGGGTCTCGCGATCGAGCTTCTCAATACCCCCAATTCCGACGTGCTGCGCGACGGGCTCGCCAAAGGGGACCATCAGATCGCCCATGCGGCGGTCGACAACGCGGTGGCGATGGTAGAACTCGCCAAAGCGGATGTGATCATCGTCACCGGCGGCGATAACGGATTCAACCGGATCTTCGTCCAGCCGGAAATCAACTCTTATGCTGATTTGCGCGGCAAGGCGGTCGTGGTCGATGCGCCGAATACCGCCTACGCGCTGCTGCTCTACAAGGTGCTCAAAGACCACGGCCTTAACAAGGGCGACTACACGGTGCGGCCGGTCGGAGGCACCACGGCGCGGCTCGAGGCGATGACCAAAGACAAGGCCAATGCGGCAGCCGGCGTGCTCAACCCGCCCTATTCGTTCCGTGCCAGAGAGGCCGGATTGAAAGACATGGGTCCGGCAGCCACCGCGATCGGCGCCTATCAGGCCGGCGGCGTCTTCGTCATGCGGGAATGGGCGAAAGCCAACAGCGACACGCTCGTGCGCTACATCGCCGCCTTGATCGAAGGCAACCGCTGGGCGCTCGATCCCGCCAACAAGGACCAAGTCATCGGGTTGCTCGCCGAGCGGCTGAAGCTTTCGCCGCAAATCGCTGCGCAATCCTACGCGGTCGCAACCAACCCCGCCGAAGGCATGGCCAAAGACGCCCGCTTTGACATGGAGGGTTTCAAGAACACGCTCAAGCTGCGTGCCGAGATCGAGGGACAGTGGGGCGGCAATGCGCCGCCGCCCGCAAAATACATCGATCTGTCGTATTACGATCGGGCGCTGTCGAGCATTCGATGACGGCTGGAATCGATCGACGTGTTGGTGGCGGGATGACTCCCGTCACCTGCACGGGCCACTGTTCCTGAGCTCGATCGAGGTGAGTTCGCCGCTGATGGCGAAATCGTTGTAATCGAGCACCAGCGCACGCGAGACGCCGTTCTCGTAGACCTCGAACCTGATAGCATAGACCGGCGCCTGGTCATCTCTGGCCGTCTTGTCGAAATAGCTCACTGTAACCGGCCAGCGTTTGAGCCCGGCAAGCGCCGGCTCACCGGCAGCGGCATCGGTCGGGACGCGTTCGTTCGGCGCGATCGCGGGGCCGATGACCGTGAGCGTGTTGTAGACCTTTTCGCCTTTCTCGGCTCCGTCGTAGATCGGAAGCTCTAGAATGTTCTTGCCTTCGCGCGCGGCCTCGATGATGCGGCGCATGTGATCGGTCGGAAATACCATTGCCGCGTCGAGGTCGAACGTTTTGGCGGCAGGCTCTCTCAGCTTGACCGCGACCTTGTCGCTCTGGCGTTCGGCTTGCCCATCGACCGAGTCGACAAGCATCTCGTTGAGATAGTTCTGCGACTTGAAGATGAACTTCTTTGCTGCGCCGTCTTCCCATGTGGTCGAGCGCAGATCGCTGAGCGACACCTTGCCCTCCCCGTTGTCGAGTTCGGACACCTGACGAAACTGCAGCGCGTAGCCGTCGCAGGCATTGCCGGAGAAATCGTAGAGGATACGGCCGCGCGCCGCCACGGCCGCCGAATTGCCGCGCGTGTGCGCGAGCTTGAGTTCATAGACCGCGCGATGGGAGGCGAGTTCGCCGGCTGGCGTCAGCGCCGCTACGCGTTGCGAACCCAATCCGCCGACCAAAGCCGCCACGATGATGGTGCCGAGCGTCGACTTGCCGAAGATCGTCATCACAGTCTGCCTCCACGCCGCCGGCTTGCGGCGCAACATAGGGATAGCGTTCGCCTTCTGCAACGATGCAATGCCTGAACGCGGTCCTCCGCCGCTTGCATGTGCGCGCCCAATCGGCGAAGACAAGACACCCGATCCAAAGCGGAGCAGGAGGATGCCATGGCTGGAATGGTCGACAAAAAGCTCGCCGAGCTCGGAATTGCGCTTCCCACGCCGGCAAGCCCCGTCGCCAATTACATCCCGTTCGTGCGCGTCGGAACCCTGCTGTTCGTTTCGGGTCAGATCTGCCTCGATGCAGGCGGCAAGCTGGTCGCCAAAGGCAAGCTCGGTAACGGCGTATCACTCGAGGACGGCCAAAAAGCGGCACGCGCCTGCGCGATCAATGTGCTGGCACAGGTCAAGGCCGCGCTCGGCGATCTCGACAAGGTCAAGCAGGTGGTACGCTTGGGGGGCTTCATCAATTCCGACCCGGCTTTTCTCGACGGACCTAAGGTCATGAACGGCGCTTCCGACGCCATGGTCGCCGTGTTCGGCGACAAGGGCCGGCATGCGCGGACAACGGTTGGCGTAGCCGTGCTGCCGGGCGACGCCGCCGTCGAAGTCGAAGGCGTTTTCGAGGTGGCCTGACGCATTCATTATCAATGGCCGATCTCGATTGGTTGATCGCGCGGCCGCTCGCGCATCGGGGTCTGCACGATGATCAAAACGGCATCATCGAGAATACGGCATCGGCGTTCGCCGCCGCGATCGCGGCGCGCTACGGCATCGAATGCGATCTGCAAATCAGCGGCGACGGCGAGGCCATGGTGTACCACGACGATACGCTTGGCCGACTGACGGAGACGAGCGCTCGGCTCGACGCGATGACGGCCGCGGAGCTCAAGCGTGTCACGTTTAGAGCAACCCGGGACCGCATGATGACGCTCGGCGAATTGTGCGATTTCGTGGCCGGGCGAGCGGCGCTGCTCATCGAATTGAAGAGCCCACGCGCCGGTGATCGGCGGCTCGCCGCCCGCGCCGCGAAGGTGCTGTCCGGCTACGCCGGACAGGTAGCGGCGATGTCGTTCGAACCAGCGCAGATTGCAGATCTGCGCCGCATCGCGCCGCGGCTGCCCCGCGGCCTGGCCGTGCGAAAGCATGCGGATGCCTTCGCCACGCCCAGGCGCTCCGTTGCCGCGCTTGCGAACGCGCTCACGGCGTGCCCGCAATTCATCGCCTATTCGTTGAGCGATCTACCCGCGCTGCTGCCCACGCTGACGCGCAGCGTGTTCGGCCTGCCGCTACTCGCCTGGACCGTGCGCAGTGCGGATGACCGGGCGAAAGCCGCGCGGTATGCCGACCAGATGATCTTCGAAGGATTTCGGCCGTAAACTTGCCTGAGCAGGCCGAGACGAAGGCCCATGATCGAACTGACCTTGCACGCAATAGACTCCATCGGCGAGGTGGCGCCTGAAGCTTGGGACGCCTGCGCCAATCCGGTCGGGCCGGAAGGAGGGAATGGGGCGGCGGCGCCCTGCGCGCCAGCAGCCAACGTCCAAGGATCTGCCTTAGGAGACCGCTACAACCCGTTTATTTCACACGATTTTCTCTCCGCCCTCGAGCTGTCGCAATCGGTGCGAGCGCGCGCCGGATGGCAACCGATGCACCTCATCGCGGAGGATGCCCGCGGCGACGTCATCGGCGTCGTCCCTTGCTACGTGAAATCCCATTCGCGCGGCGAATACGTGTTCGACCATGGCTGGGCGGAGGCCTATGAGCGTGCCGGGGGCAGCTACTATCCCAAGCTGCAGGTTTCGGTGCCGTTCACGCCCGCG
>DASQXF010000307.1:0-3627 GCA_035639895.1 Xanthobacteraceae bacterium | reverse complement strand
GGAGGGCTTCGAGCTGCCTTACTTCGCAGCTTTCCATCTCATGGCCGACGAACGAGGTCGGAACGCGCTGCGCGACTATTACCGGCGCTATGTTGCGATCGCCGCCGCACACGGCCTCGGATTCATCTTTGAAAGTCCGACGGACTGGGCGGAGAAGCTCGGGTACTCCCCGGTGGCACTTGCCGACATCAATCGTAAATCGATCCAGCTGATGGTCGAGCTGCGCAATACGCACGAAATGCAAGCGGCGCCGATGGTCATCAGCGGCTGCGTCGGGCCGCGCGGAGACGGTTACGATGCAGGGCGAGTGATGAGCGTGGCAGCGGCCGAAGCTTATCACGCGGACCAGATCAGGGCGTTCAGCAAAACCGAAGCCGATATGGTGACTGCGATCACCATGACGAACACGAACGAAGCCATCGGTGTCGTCCGGGCGGCAAGGACGGCGGCCATGCCGGTCGCCATTTCATTCACAGTCGAAACCGATGGCTGCCTCCCGACCGGACAGAGTTTGCAGGACGCCATCGAAGAGGTTGACGCTGCAACGAATCGAGCGCCGGCCTACTACATGATCAATTGTGCGCACCCTACGCACTTCGAGGCTGCCTTGGCCACCGACAAAGACTGGGTGAACCGGTTACGCGGCATTCGCGCCAACGCATCGAAACGCAGCCATGCCGAGCTCGATCAGGCCAAAGATCTGGACGCTGGCGATCCAGTCGAGCTCGGCCGGCAGTACCGGCAGTTGCGGCGCAGCCTCGGCCACCTCACCGTGCTCGGCGGCTGCTGCGGAACTGACCATCGTCACATCGAGCAGATTTGTCTCGCGTGCATCTCGCCGAACGGCGCCACGCAAGCGGCCGAATAGCGATCCGCGCGACATCTGGGGTATTGCTGCCCAGGTAGGCCGAGGCGATTGACCCTCGGCCCGCGGATCGTAGAGTGCGTCCCCGACCTTCTCCCTGCTCCCCATCAATGACCCACGGCTCAATTCCCACATTGTCCGCGCATGGCGCCGAGATGCCCGCCATCGGCTTCGGCACCTCCTCCTTGGGCGATTGCGGCGAGATCGTCGCGACTGCGCTCAAGGTCGGCTATCGCCACATCGACACGGCTTGGAAATACGGCACTGAGCGCGGCGTCGGAGAAGGGATACGCGCCTCCGGCGTACCGCGCAGCGACATTTTCCTGACCACCAAGGTCTCGCATGAATATCTGCGCGCCGACGATTTCGCGCGCTCGGTCGAGCAAAGCTTGAGAAATCTCGACGTCGACTTCGTCGATCTTCTCCTGGTGCATTGGCCCAACCCGGACATCCCGCTCAGCGAGCCCATTCCTGCGCTGGCCAAGGCGAAGCGACAGGGCCTCACGCGCCACATCGGGGTGGCGAATTTCAACGTCGCGATGCTGGATGAGGCGATCCGGCTCTGCCCGGAGCCGCTCATCAACCTGCAGGCCGAGTATCACGCGCATCTCGACCAGACGAAGCTCATCGAGGCCTGCCGCAAGCGCGGGCTGGTTTTCACCGCCTACTGCCCGCTCGGGCGCGGGCGTTTGCTTCGCGACCCGGTGCTTGCGGACATTGCCGCCCGCAAGGGCCGGCCGCTCGCCCAAATCGCGCTGCGCTGGCTCATTCAGCAGGGCAATATCGTTCCCATCCCGCGCTCGTCGAACGCCGCACGCATGGCCGAGAACCTCAAGGTGTTCGACTTCACACTCACCGGGGAAGAGATGCAGCGGATTGCGTCGCTCAAGCGCCCCGACGGCAGGATCGCCAATCCCGCGGGCCGCGCGCCGGCGTGGGATTGAGATTAGTTCCGCAACGCGCAGAGAAGGGTGGGATCGTCAGTGGGTGGCGATCAAGATAGCGCCCCCATCGGCCGTAAGACTGACCTCAAGCCCGCAGGCGCGAGCGAGCAGCCCGGCGTAGAAAGGTTGAATCGCGTGGGCGTCGATGGATCCGTTCTCGGAAGTGCCTTGCAGCAGGGCCGGCACGCCGTGCGGGATGCGCGCATTGACCCCGCTGGCGGCGATGCGAAAGCCCATGCTGTCTCCTGCCCCGACCGGATCCACCGAGAGCGTGCCGCCGCGCGGGATGCTCTGGCTGCCGATGAGCAACAGGTTCAGTAGCAGCTTCACCCGATTTTTCGGCAACAGCTCGGGCGGCAAATTCCACGCGAGCTTGGTCTTCTCGTTCTCAATGAAAGCGCGCGCCATCGCTTGCGCGTCACCGAGATCGACCGTTCCACCGGGCGCTCCCGCCGAGCCAAAGGCCAGCCGGCAGAATTGCAGGCGCGCGGAGGCCGTTTTCGCGCTCCTCTTGATAAGCTCGAGGGCGAAGGTCTTCGTTTCCTCGTCGCTATCTTCTTCCTCCAGTACCTCGAGCCCGTTGACGATCGCGCCGGTGGGGCTGATCAGATCGTGGCAAACGCGCGAACAGAGCAACGCGGCGAGATCGAGAGCATCGAGTGCAACGGCTGCGGACATCAGGACGTCTCCGGTGACGGGATCGGGCGGAGCCGTGAGTCTGGGCAGCGACTCAGAGGATGGAGTCGCTGGGCGGGTGTGATACACCGCGGCCGCTCGACCTGCCAAGACACCACCCGCAGGAGCTGCCGAGCATGCCAGCGGACGACATCATGGCTGCCGATGGACGACTGCTCGACGAGCTCACCTCCATCGTCTCGGCCGCGGCGGCCGCCATCGTTGCGGCACGCGCGGGCTCGCTCGATACCCGCACCAAGGCGGACCACTCCCCCGTCACCGCAGCCGATCATGCCGCCGAAGCAGTGATCCTCGAAGGGCTTGCTCGGCTGCTCCCCGGTATGTGCGTGGTATCGGAGGAGGCGGTAGGTCGCGCGCCCCCGGACCGCATTCCCGATCGTTTTGTTTTGGTCGACCCGCTCGACGGCACGCGCGAACTCGTCGCAGGGCGGGATGAATTCACCATCAACCTGGCGATTGTGGACGGCAGACGGCCGCGTCTCGGAATCGTTGCCGCGCCGGCGCAGGGGCTGCTGTGGCGCGGGATCGAGGGCAGCGGCGCTGAACGGCTGCGGCTCGCGCCCGGCGCCCCCGCGAACGCCGCGCAGGGGCGCAGCATCATCCGAACCCGGCCTGCGCCGCGCACCGGCCTCGTGGCGGCGATCAGCCGCTCGCATCTCGACTCGCGGACGGAGGCGCTTTTGGCACGATTGCCGATCGCCGATCGCCACGTGTGCGCATCGGCCGTCAAATTCTGTCAGATCGCCGAAGGAAGCGCCGACGTTTACCCGCGCCTCTCCGCCACCTGCGAGTGGGACGTCGCCGCCGGCCATGCGGTGCTGGCGGCCGCCGGCGGCGTGGTCACCACCCCGGAGGGCGGACCGTTGAGCTACGGATGGATCGCCGAGAACTTCCGCGTCCCAGCCTTCGTCGCATGGGGCGACCCGCAGGCTGCGGCGCGGCTCGGCATCTGAGAACACGTCGGCTCCCGGCTTTCTCGGGTGATCGGGCCTCTGAGGCTGCGAGGGACTTCGGTTGACGCCGTGCGGCCACAGTCTTGCCGGTCATGGGGCGATGTTTGGCCGCAAAGCCGAGGTATCTTCGTGGCAAGCGGTGAAATTTGACGTTAATCCCATGGAGCAA
>DASQXF010000306.1:0-2908 GCA_035639895.1 Xanthobacteraceae bacterium | reverse complement strand
CGCGCTCGCGCTCAGCAGCGCGGCCGCGACCCCTACGAGCGCTACCGCAACTAGCGCCTGTAACAGGGCCGATGCGAATGACAGGACCACGCCCCGCGTCCAGGTTTCGTTATTGGCAATGATATATGACGAGATCACCGCCTTGCCGTGACCGGGGCCGGCAGCATGAAAAATGCCGTACAGGAACGACAACGCGAACAGGCTCCACGCCGCGCTGCCGTCGGCCTTGGCGGCGCGGATCAGACCGGAGAACTGGCGATAAAATTCCGCCTGCTTGGCGAAGATCCAACCCAGAACGCCGCCAACGGGCGCACTCGGTGCCTGCCCGCGCGGCACACCGAACGGTCCTGTCTGAGCGAATGCGCCGTCTATCACGCCCGCCGCGAATACAAGACCGGCAATGATGGCAACTAGTAAAGCGATAGAAACGACCGGTCGCCGCCCGCCCAAGATGCTCACGGGCATTTGATCAAGATCTTGTTCGCATATTCGGCGCCGATGGTCAGCGAGGGGTCTCGCTGATTTGCGCCGAGTTGACTGAGCTGCTGCGTCAGCGAGGAACTCATCTCCTGCGGCCGCCCGATCGAGAGCTTGCACTGCGAAGGCGCGCCGACCAGCTTGACCGGATCCTTTTCGGCGAAACTGAAGTCGACAAAGAACTCACGGTCGTAGACTTCGAGCGCCAGCTCCTTCGCCTTCACCGGCGCTTTGAGCGGCAACGTGAAGTGCAGCGTCAGCACGGTATCCTTGGGATCGAAGTCAAGATAGTAGCCAGCCGGCGGATCCTCGAACTCGACCTTCTTTCCGTTTGCCCTGGCGTAGGTGAAGAAGTCGTATTCCTTGAGCGAGCCGACGTTGACCTGGGCGAGCGGCGCCAATTCCTCGCGGGTGAACTCGCCCTTCTTCTTCGACTCGATGCCTTGGGTCGCGAACGTGGAGAACATGTCGTCGAAGGTCCAGGCGTGGCGCACGCCGGTCACCGTTCCGTCGGGCGCGTAGACGAGCTCGCTTTTCACGATCACCCACACGTGGGGATGCGCATGCGCCGCCGCGGTCGCCATCACGAGACCCGCAGATGCCGCCAGACCGAAGAAAAACAAACGACGAATCATCGATTTGCTCGCCAAACCCGCTTGGTCGTCAAGTTCCCCGCGCAGGCGGCACGATATCACGGACTGCGGCGGAATGGAGGCGCGAAAATTTCACGTTCACGACAAAGTAACGCGAAATCTACACCCCCGCGGCGCCGCCATCGGCGCGCGGATCGTGGCCGGCTTCGAACGTTCCATCCGGGTGAAGCACGATCGCGCCGGCATGGCCCATGAGGTCCGAATAACTCTCCGGCAGCACCTCGACGTCGTGGCCTGCCGCGAGCAACCGCTCGACCAGAGCATCATCGAAACGCGATTCCATGCGCAGCTTGCCGTGGCTCGCGCCCCAGGTGCGGCCTAGCAGCCAGCGCGGGGCGTCGATCGCGTCTCGAAGCGGCGTCCGATAACAGACCTGACGCGTAAACAGCGCGGCCTGCGTCTGCGGCTGCCCGTCGCCGCCCATGGCGCCATAGCCGATGACACGGCCATCAGTAAGCACGGCCAGCGCCGGATTGAGCGTGTGGAACGGCAGCCGGCCCGGCTCAAGCCTGTTCAGCGCACCGCCGTCGAGCGAAAAACTCGCGCCGCGATTCTGCATCAGCACGCCGGTCCGGGGCAGCACCACGCCGGAGCCGAATTCCCAGTAGAGCGACTGGATGTAGGAGACGACGAGGCCCGAGGCATCGCCGGCGCCCATCCAGACGGTGCTGGCGGCGCCGGCGGATGTGGACCAAGGGGCGGCCTTGCGGCGATCGATCGCAAGCGCCTCGGCATCGAGGAATTTCGCTTCGAGATAGCGCTCAACCGGGTGCGGCAGGCGATCGGGATCCGCGATCACGCGATCGCGCACGGCGAAGGCTCGCTTGGTGGCTTCGATCAGGCCATGGATGTGATCGAAGCTCTCGCCTACCGGAATGCGCAAGCGCTCGAACAACGCAAGAATGATCAATGACGCGAGGCCCTGTGTGGGCGGCGGTGTGTTGAACACGTTGCCGGCCTCGAGCGCCACGCAGAGCGGTTCGGCGAGCGTGGCGCGGCAGCGTTCAAGGTCGGCACGGGTGAGCGGGCTGCCAACGCGGTCGAGATCAGCGGCAATCTCGCGACCCACGTCACCGCGGTAGAAATCGTCGAGCCCGGCATGGGCGAGCTGCTCGAGCGTTTCCACGAGCGCGAGCTGCTTGAGCGTCGCGCCAGCGGCGGGTGCCTTGCCGTCGACCAAAAAGATCTGCGCGAAGCCGGGCACATCCTTGAGCTCGACGAGGGTCTCCGCCGTGAGGCGGGCCTGGCCGCGCGTCACGATTGCGCCGGCTTTTGCATGGGCGATCGCGGGAGCGAGCAGATCGCGAAGCCGCATGCGTCCGCCGTGAGCGCTTGCCGCCTCCAGCGCCAGCAGCCAGCCGGCGATTGCGCCCGGCACGGTGAGTGCCGCGAGCGCCCCACGCGGCGGGATCGTTTCGCAGTCGCAGTAAAGCTCGCGCCGCGCATTGGCGCCGGAGCGGCCCGCCGCCATCAGGGCGCGTCGTCGCCCGGAAGGCTCACGTACGAGCCAGAAGCCGTCGCCACCCATTTGCGCCATGTGCGGATAGACGACGGCGATGGTCGCCGCCATCGCTACCATGGCCTCGAGCGCATTGCCGCCCTCGGCAAGCACCGCGCGGCCCGTCTCGACCGCCGCATGATGCGGCGCAGCCACGACGCCGCGGCGATGTCCGGCGGTGTAGAGGTCCATGCGGGCTTCCGTCATTCCGGCCAAGCGCGAAAGCGCGAGGGCCGGAATCCATAACCACAGCCCCGGCAAATTCGCACGTCCTGTGGAT